>NZ_QWES01000012.1:0-118353 GCF_009936115.1 Anaerotruncus sp. 80 | reverse complement strand
TATCACCCTTTTCTTCTCCCGTCAAGTACCTTTTTCCCTTTTTTCTATTGTTCTTTTTTTCTGAATCCTTCAGCGCTTTTCATCTCTCCTTCCCGGCATTACCATTGGAGATTTTTCTTACATATAATTCCTGAATATACTTCCCCGGTTGTCTATCCTTGTTAAAAAAAATTTTTTTAATCATTTTTGTCATTTTATTTCATATTTTTGTATATGTATATACAAAAATCTCTGATCTCTTTTTTCGTCATTGATTACATGTAACTTTATTTCTTGTTTTTAATGCCGCATATGTTTGTAAACTCAATGCATTTTATGCACAGGATATACATTCAAGAATGTGACTGAGAATTTTAATTAACTTGACAAATCTTTTTTTCAGAATTATAATAAAAATGGCTATATAGCCTAGGATTTTTTACTTGATTTTATTTTTAAGGAGGACTTATTTATGGGTAGAAAGATTCCTTTATGGCAATGCTTAATTGTCATTCTTGCGATGGTCGGTCTGCTGATGTGGTCTATTTTGAAAGACACAGGTGGAGAGCCTCATATCGCATTAATCTTAGCCGCCTGCGTCGGCGGCATCGTTGCTGCTGCAAACGGCTGGAAATGGGCTTATCTTGAAAAAGGTATTCTTGCCTCCATCAACCGTTCTATGCAAGCTTGCTTAATTCTTGCAATCGTAGGATGTATGATTGCTTCTTGGATGGCTGCAGGCACAATTCCTTCCATGATGTACTATGGTATCAAGGTTATCAGCCCGAGCATTTTCCTGGTAACTGCTTGTATCCTTTGTGCTATCGTATCTCTGGCGACCGGTTCTTCCTGGTCCACGGCTGGCTCCATGGGTGTTGCACTGATTGGTGTAGGTACCGCACTGGGATTTCCTTCTATTATGACTGCTGGTGCCGTAGTATCCGGTGCTTACTTTGGAGACAAAATGTCTCCGCTGTCCGATACCACAAATCTGGCTCCAGCTATGGCAGGCGCTACTTTGTTCGATCACATTAAGCATATGATTTATACCACCGGTACATCTTTAGTAGTCGCACTGGTTGCATATGCTGTTATGGGATTCATGCATTCTTCCTCCAATGCACCAGACCTTGGTGTATTGAACGAGATTACTGCATTTATTGAAGCATCTTCCAATATTAGCATTATCGCTTTGGTTCCGCCAGTATTTGTAATTGCTGCAGTAATCTTAAAGCTACCAGCATTACCATCTCTGCTGGGCGGCGTATTTATCGGTGTTCCTCTGATGTTCTGGAACAGACCATATATCGAAGCTGCTATCGATGACGACTTAACTGCAAACATTTTCAATATTTTAAATAACGGTGTTGCTATGGGTTCAGTCTCTGATGATGCATCGGCAATCATTCAAGAGCTAGCAAGCTTACTGTCCTGTGACGGCATGCAGGGCATGTTCTGGACCATTTCCATCATTCTTTGCGCAATGTGTTTCGGCGGTATCGTAGATGTAACTGGCATCATGGGCACCTTTGCAGGGCTGCTGCTGAAAGTAGCAAAAGGCAGAGGCGGTCTGGTTCTGGCTACAGAATTCTCCTGTATCTTCGTAAACGCAATCTGCTGCGACCAGTACTTAGCATTAGTATTACCTGGCAGAATGTTCAAGGAAGCGTTCGAAGACATGAGACTGGCACCAAAGAACCTGTCCAGGTGTCTGGAAGACTCCGGAACTATTACATCCAACTTCTTCCCTTGGAACACCTGCGGCGCAACCATGAGATCCTTCTTGGGCGTAGGAAGCGGTTATATTCCGTATGCAATTCTCAACTGGTTAAATCCTGTAGTTTCCATTATCTTCGGCTACACCGGCATTACCATGACCAAGATGAGCGAAGAAGAATACCAAAAGATACTCAGCGAAAGAGAAAGAGAGCAGAAAGAGGCTCTGGAAGCATTAGAAGCTTAACTATATCAACCTTATACTGATAAAAGAACCGGCAGGATACTCCTCGCCGGTTCTCTTCTTTATTTTCTAACCAATTCATTAAGTTGCATAAGTCGCTGTTTGTTCATCGGCGGCATATCCGCCAGCTTATACGGAATGTCAAGTTTTTTGTACTTGTTAACTGCCATGTTATGGTATCCCAGAAGTTCCACCTTGTCCACATATTTAATGCGGCGCAGGAAGCCATTGAGACTTTCGATATACGCTTCTGTATCGTTATATCCTGGCATAATCACCTGTCTAATCCACACATGTTTTCCAAAGCGGTTAATGGCGTCAATAACTTTAAATAAAGTTTCCTGATACCTTCCGGTCAGGTTATGAAACTCCTCCGAATCCACGTGTTTAATGTCCAAAAGAATCAAATCTGCCACTGCAATAGCAGCCTCGGAGTCTTTGTCAAAATAGGTTCCGCTGGTATCAATGGCACTGCCGATTCCTTCTTCTTTTAGCGCATTGATTGCCTCAGACACAAATTTCCCCTGCATAAGCGGCTCTCCTCCTGAAAAAGTCACGCCGCCGTCTTCTCCATAGTACGGAATTCCCCTCTTTGCACGGGCAACAATTTCACCAACCGTAGCGCGGTGTCCGCCGCCAGTGCGCCAGGTGTCCGGATTATGGCAATAAGCACACCTTGCCGGGCAGCCCTGCAGAAAAAACACAGTTCTAATACCAGGACCATCAACTGCTCCAAAGGTTTCTATGGAGTGCAGCAATCCCATGTTCATACTGTAATCCTCCCATCTTTAAAAAGGGAATACCGCTCCGCGATATTCCCTTTTGTGTCATAATCTTTACAGTCCTTCGTGGAATGTTCTGTCGATAACTTCCTTCTGGTGTGCTTTGGATAATGCGTTAAATCTTACTGCATAACCGGATACACGAATTGTCAGTGAAGGATATTTGTCTGGATTTTCATAAGCATCCATCAGCACTTCTCTGTTCAGCACGTTTACGTTCAGGTGGTGTGCACCCTGACCAAAGTATCCGCTGAGCAGTTTAACCAGAGTTTCTTTTCTGTCTTCTCTGTCTTTACCAAGGGAATCCGGTGTAATGCTGAATGTATTAGAAATACCATCCTGGCAAGTATCCCAGTCAATCTTAGCTACAGAGTTTAAGGATGCAACTGCACCGTGGTTATCTCTGCAGTGCATTGGGTTTGCACCTGGCGCAAACGGAGTTCCAGCTCTTCTTCCGTCAGGCGTGTTACCGGTCTTCTTACCGTACATAACGTTGGAAGTGATAGTCAGTACGGAAAGAGTTGTTACAGCGTTTCTGTAAGCCGGCTGTTTTCTCAATTCCTGAATGGATTTTTCGGAAATCTTAACTGCCAGTTCATCTACTCTGTCATCGTCGTTTCCGTATTTAGGGAAATCACCCTCAGTTTCAAAGTCAACGATTACGCCGTTTTCATCTCTGATTGGAGTAACCTTAGCATATTTGATTGCAGACAGAGAGTCAGCTGCTACAGAGAAACCTGCAACACCAAACGCCATCAGTCTCTTCACTTCAGAATCCAGGAATGCCATCTGGGATCTTTCGTAGTCATATTTATCGTGCATGAAGTGGATAATGTTCATGATTCTAGCATATACGCTCATGAGCCATTCCAGATAAATGTTGTATCTTCTCCATACTTCATCAAAGTCTAAAGGACCATCCGGCATGGATTCCATCTGAGGTCCGATGTGCTCGCCGGTTCTTTCGTCGATACCGCCGTTGATAGCCAGCAGTAAGCACTTAGCCAGGTTACATCTTGCGCCGAAGAACTGCATCTGCTGTCCCATCTGAATTGCGGATACACAGCAAGCGATGGAGTAGTCTTCGCCATAAGCCGGTCTCATCTTGTCGTCGTTTTCGTACTGAATGGAGTCTGTGTCGATGGAAACCTGTGCACAGAACTTTTTGAACGGTTCAGGCAGGTCTTTGGACCAGAGAACTGTCAGGTTTGGTTCCGGTGCAGCACCCAGGTTGTATAAAGTGTTCAGATATCTGTAAGTCATCTTAGTAACTCTGTGTCTGCCGTCAGCGCCTACGCCGCCCAGACCTTCTGTAATCCACATAGGGTCTCCGCCAAACAGTTCGTTGTATTCAGTAGTTCTCAGATGTCTTGCAACTCTCAGCTTCAGAATAAAGTCATCAATGAATTCCTGAATCTGTTCTTCTGTATATTTTCCGCTTGCCAGGTCTCTTTCAGCATAAACGTCGATAAAAGTAGCTGTTCTTCCCAGAGACATTGCTGCGCCATTTTCTTCTTTGATACCTGCAAGGTAAGCGAAGTAAGTCCACTGAATTGCTTCTCTTACGTCAGTTGCTGGCTTGGAAATGTCATAGCCGTACTTTTCAGCCATTTTCTTGATTTCTTTCAGAGCAGCAATCTGGTTCCAGATTTCTTCAGCCAGTCTTACATTTTCTTCGCTCATGATAGGTCTTGATGCGATTTCGTCGTGGTCAATCTGCTTTGCTTCGATCAGTCTGTCGATACCATACAGTGCCGCTCTTCTGTAGTCACCGATGATTCGGCCTCTGCCGTATGCATCAGGAAGTCCTGTGATATATCCCAGGTGTCTTGCTTTTCTCATTTCAGGGGAATAAGCCTTAAATACACCATCGTTATGAGAAGTTACATAGTTGAACATGAATTCTACTTCTTCAGGAAGTTTTTCGCCATATTCAGCAACTTCCTCTCTTACCATTTTGATTCCACCAAACGGGCAGATACCTCTCTTCAAAGGTTCATCAGTCTGCAGACCTACAATCAGGTCCTTTCCTTCAATAATGTAGCCAGGATCAAAAGCGTTGATTCTCATGATTCTGCTTGCGTCAACTTTCAGAGTACCGCCGTTGTGTCTTTCTTCAACCAGCAGTTTCTTTACTTTGTCGTTCACTTCTGTAGTTCTTGCAGTCGGACCTGCTAAGAAACTTTCGTCTCCATCATAAGGAGTATAGTTAGTGTTGATAAAATCATCCACGTTAATTGTAGTTTCCCATGCTCCTGATTTGAAGCCTTCCCATGCATTACTCATGTTCAATGTTCTCCTTTACTGTTAATTAATCATATTTAGGGGGTAGTGTATTGAATTCTGTATCTTGTATACAAAATTGGTACAATTTTTTGGTTACACCTTCAGTTCTCAATTCCTACCTGATGGGTAACCCTTTTTCTGCTATCATAATACAGCGGAAGAATGTTTTCGTCAACACCCTTATGCAAAGTTTTTTGTTCTTTTTTTGAAACATAAAAAATGCTTCTATACCAGTGATTTTCAATAGATTCTCACAATACCTAAGTCACCTTTTATTCTCCTGTCTCTACCGCAGAATTTACTTTGCCTACCTCTAAAATTTTCAGCTTTATCTTTTATATTTTTCCTGTTATTCTAACATACTATTTTCAGGAGGTTTCCGCAAACTATGTTAAAACTGCTTATCATATTTTTTATCGTTACGACGTTCTTTTTTCTGCGCCGCGCTTTGGTCCCCGCATTTCTCGGCATCGCCATCGCCTATATTCTGGATCCTTATGTCTGCTGGCTGGAGAAAAAACTTTCAGCCAAGCGTTTTCTTTGCGTTCTTCTTGCTTATCTGACTGTGGCAGGCGCATTTTGCCTGCTAGCCGTTGGCTTTGCTGATATCGCCTGCGACCATCTAACAGCAGGGTCTCTACAAAGTATCGTCACTTCACTGCAAGCCTACTATGAAGAGTATAAATCCCTAATCAGGCAGCTATTTGGCATATCTTTCGGTCAAGCTGATGTAGTACTGATGGTACAAAGCCTCGGAAGCGGTCTTACAAAATTCTTTATCGGCGCCGTTGCTGCTATGTACCTTTTGAAAGATAAGGATTTCTTTCTTCGCTTGTGCAACAAGGGACTGCACCTTTTTTTGGGTCAAAAAGCGCACGGCATTCTCAGGGAAATTGCTTTTTCCATAAACGACGTCGTCTCTGCATTTCTGCGAGGCGTCTTTGTAGATTCGGTCATTGTCGCCTTTTTATCGTCACTTGCGCTTGCACTGATTGGCGTTGACTTTTCTGTGTTTATCGGTTGTTTTGCTGGCATAGCTAACGTAATTCCCTACTTCGGTCCAGTCATCGGTATTATTCCCGCATCCCTAATTGCACTGGCTCAGGGCGGACTTTCCAAAGCTATACTTGCTGCGCTGGCGCTTTTTGCCGTTCAACAAGTAGAATCGAATTTTATTTATCCGCGTATCATTGGAAAATCCACTGGGCTGCACCCATTCTTCGTTCTAATCTCTGTATCCGCAGCCGGAGCCGTTGGAGGTCTTCTCTGGATGATTCTGGCAGTTCCTCTGGCTGGTATTATAAAAGTTCTTCTTGAAAAATGGGCACAATCCCAATAATAAAACCGCCCCTCTCGATTGCTCATCTTTGAGAGGGACGGTTTTATTATTGGGATGGAAAAATTCACACAAATTAACGTTTGTTGCTTCTTCTCCAAATTCTCTGTTCTTCAGCAGCCTTAATTAAATCCTCGCGGCAGTCAGGATGCGCAATGTCAATGATGGCTTCAGCTCTTTGCCAAGTTGCTTTGCCAGGAAGTACTGCTACACCGTATTCAGTTACCATATAAGGTGCCTGCGTTCTCGGTGTTGTAATTACATCACCCTGCGTGAACTTAGGGAAGATGTTGGAGTGACGGTTGCCTTCTTTGTCAACACGGCTTGAAGGGAATGCAAGAAATGCTTTTCCATTCGGGCACTCCAGACCACCTGTTACGAAGTCCAGCTGTCCGCCGGTACCGCTGATGTGACGGGTACCTGCTGTTTCGGAGCATACCTGTCCATAAAGGTCCATAGAAATACAGCTGTTGATAGAAACGAATTTCTCGTGCTGTCTCAGGGTGGCCGGGTCATTTACGTATGCCATCGGTGCAGATACGATCATCTGGTTTTCGTTTAAGAAATCGTACAGTTCTCTGGAACCGCTGCAGATAGAGAATACGCCTTTGCCCTTGTCAATGTTCTTTCTTCTGTCAGTCATTTTACCGGACTGATATAATTTCAGATATCCGTTAGACATCAGTTCAGTATGCATGCCTAAGTCTTTCAGGTCGGACTCTGCAATGAGCATGCCCAGGCAATCAGGCATGCCGCCGATACCCAGCTGCAGTGTAATTCCGTCTTCCAGGTAAGGGAAGATATATTCTGCAATCTGTTTGTCGATGTCGGAAGCCTTGCCTACTGGTGTAGTTGCAAGCTCAGCATCAGATTCAACAACATAGTCAACCTGAGAAATATGGATATGATCTGTGCATTTACCGTAAATCTTCGGCATATTCGGATTTACTTCCAGGATAATGGTCTTTGCCTGATCCAGCATCTCCTGCAGACAGCAGTTAGTCAGACCGTAGTTGAAGTTGCCGTGCTCATCCATTGGAGCTACTGTAATCATTGCAACATCTACTGGCGCAAAACCCTTCGTATAATATCTGCCGCAGTGTCTGAACAGCATTGGGGAGTAATATGCTCTGCCCTGGTCGCAGTATTTACGATCAAGACCGGAAGTATGCCACAGGTTATAAGTAAAGGATTCCTGATTTGGATCCTGCTCTACAATCTGAACCGGTTTCATGCTGATTGCATGTCTGACTTTAACGTCCTTTACTTCTCCTACTCTTCCTGCCAGCGCACGGTCCAGCGCTTCCGGAAAAGAACACGTCTGGCTGTAGTCAACCCAGTCTCCGTCTTTAACAACTTTAACTGCTTCTTCTGCGGTGCGAAGTTTCGCACGATATTCTTCATAAACGTTCATAGTAATATGTTCCTTTCTTATGATTCAAAGTTCTAATAATCAAGCCGCAGTATAAAACCACTTACTACTATTATAACAAAAACTGTATTGAAATCAATACAGTTTCCTCAAATTGTCAAAAAAAAATCAATTCTTTGTTAATTTATAGTCAATCTGTGTTTTCTAATGTTTCTCCGCGATTGACAATGAAAATGCCGGCGCAGACACACAACAGCGCAACAAGACTCTGTACCCACGGAATCTGCCCACTTTCTGTAAGAAACAGCGCGGAAAGCACAACGCCAAACACCGGCGTGGTAAAGCCGAAGACGGTGACCTTTGAAACCGGATTATATTTGAGGAGCACGCCCCAAACGGAGTATGCTACTGCCGAAATCAATGCCATATAAACCATCATTGGATATGCCCACAGGCTTGTTACCGTCAAATGGCCTCCGCCAATCCATGCTGCAGCCGTCATAATCACGCCGCCCATCATGAACTGATATCCACTGAGCACCACCGGACTTTCCTTTGCAGAATAAAGTTTTACAAGTACCGAGGAAAAGGCATAAGACACGCAAGCAATGAGCAGAAACCCCTCACCATTGAGCGCAAGACCGCCGCCAAGACCCTCGGCTCCACTGACATTAACTAAAATCACACCGGAAAACCCGATAACACAGCCTGCACTCTTCGCCTTCGTCATTTTTTCCTGATGAAAAATTAGTGATGCAATAAGAATCGACAGAAAAACATGGGCTCCCTCTATGATAGAACCTTTTACTCCTGTCGTATGGGCAAGCCCCACATAAAAGAAAAAATACTGAATTACGGTCTGCGCCATGCTGATTTTTGCCACCATGCCCCAGGAGCCTTTTTTCGGAAACAGAATCTTCTTCTGCGGCACGCTTGCTGTCAGAATCACCAGCACACCCGCTAGCGTAAACCGAATACCCGCAAAAAGAATCTGCGACCAGGTATCTGTGCTTTCGATGGCAAAAAGCCGGTAGCCGATTTTAATACATGGAAATGCGCTGCCCCACAAGAAACAGCAGAGCAGCGCCAGCAAACAAACAATACTCGTTTTTTGTAAATAGTGTTCTTTGTTCATTCTAATCTTCTCTCTGATGAAAACTGATAAACCGTCCAAGTCTATCACTGACGATTTCTTTATGCTGCATAGCAATTTCACCGCCTATGATGACATAGCTTATCCCCTCAGGCTGCACGTCGATATTTTCATAGGTGGCACCATCTATTATAGTCGTTTCATCAAAAATAGTCAAATCCGCATCAGCGCCAAGTTCTATTCTTCCTTTGTCCGATAAAGACAATCTATCTGCCGGTCTGACGGTCATTTTGGCAAGAGCGTCAAGTAAAGAAATCACCTTTTCTTCTCTTACATATTTCCCCAGAACTCTGGGAAAAGTGCCTGAAGCGCGCGGGTGTCCATCACCGCCAAAGAGAATTCCATCGCTGCCAATCATACCGTGTTCACTGGAGATTGCTGCAGAAATTTCTTCTTCATTCATAATAAAGCCCACCGCCATCATGTCAGGATATTTTTCTCTCGCCTCGTCTAAAATTTCTTTTGTGCAATAGGTGTTTTTATAAGGTTCTTTCGTCAGCATAATGGCGCTGATATCCTCACACCACTGATTCAGGCATTCCTCTTCAAATACCTCACTGCCTATCAAGGTTGAAAAGGCGTTATACGGATAAGTATCAAAATCCAGCAGCGGATTTTCGCTAATCAGTTTATCAATGAGAGCCAGAGACTCTTCCATCTGCCCGGTCGCAGAGCAGCTAGACAGATGGGAAATCTGAAACTTTACACCGCTGTCCTTTGATAAACGCTGCATTTCCTCTATGGACTCGATGGCACCGATGCCGGATTCTCTATAATGTGCCGATGCCAGATATCTCTTATCTTTTAGCAATGCCAGCGCTTCCATCATATCGTCATAGGTTATCGCAGGGTCATATTCTATTCCAAAAGAAATACCGCAAGCGCCTTCCCGCAGCTCTTCTTCTAACAATGTTCGCAGGCTTTCTCTCTGATGTTCATTCGCACGCTCATAATGTCCCAATCCAAGTTCATAGCGCATCTGATTGTAACCTGCAAACATAACCATATTGACAGGACTTCCGCCCAGTTTCGCTACCCGGTCTTTGAATTCAGCCAGCCTCTGCCTCTGTATGCCGCAGTTTCCGCCACAGGCCGTCGTCACTCCCATCTTCAGCATCATATTTCCGATTATATATTCTGCATCTTCTCCCAGCAAATCATCTTCATGCATATGAATATCAATAAAGCCTGGCGATACAATTTGGTTCATCGCATCTAAGGTCTTCTTTGCCTCGGGCATATCTTCCCCTAAATAAACAATTTTCCCATTACGAACACCGATATTGGCTTTCTTTATTTGTGCCGCCTGAAAGTCAGGGTAACGCCCGTTTATAATCAGTAAATCCATCATATCTATTTACCTCTTTTATTCTTCCTCATATTCATAATAGCAATTATAGCATAGACCAGTGTAAAAGTTAGTGCTGCTCCATTGACAGTAGAAACTAGACTAAGTCTGGCTTCTGCCAGCAAATACACCGCCATAGCGCCACTAGCACCGAGAATCAGCGCATTTTTATTAAAACCATAGCGAAGCAACATCAGAAATGCCAGCAACGCCAAAATCGCAGGTAAAAATGCTCTTACGTACATCATGCCTTCTTCTCCTCAAATTCTGTTTTCAGTTTCTTTAAGTTTTCTTCATCCGCCAGCATTTTAATCACATGGCGGCAAATGATACCCGCACCAGTCGCCAGTGCCTTGTGTGCTCTGTCTGTCTTCATAGCATCGGCAAATTCTCTGGTATGTATTGGCACGCCTTTGTCCACCACCTGCAAGGTCGGATGAAAGACTGGGCAGACAAAGCTTACATTGCCGCAGTCGGAAGACCCAAAGAGTTCTTCGGGATTGCCGTTTAAAGTAAGTCCCATTTCCTCATAGGTTTCTGCAAGCAGAGCATTACCAAAGGGTAAAATCAGCAGATTATCGTACCTTTCTGCAGTTGCTTTCTTCTCCCAGGTAGTCTGGGTTGCAATAGCAGCACCCGCTGCACAGTCATCAATCATCTTGTTGACCTGATTCAGATAAGGTCTGTCAAATCCGCGAATGTAAAGTTCTGCAGATACTTCCTCCGGCACAATATTCGGCGCTTCTCCCGGATTTCTGATAATGCCGTGTATTTGGATATCCGTTTTCACGTGCTGCCTAAGCATATCGATCGCATGAAAGAACAGCTGACAGGCATTAAAGGCATTATGTCCATCCCAAGGTGCCGCCGAAGCATGGGCTGCTTTCCCATGAAAATAATAGGTATAGGTATCCAGCGCCCGCAGCTTCGTATAAACCTGATTGGCATCGTAAAGGTGTATCATCATCGCCATATCATAATCATCAAAAGCACCGGTGCGAATCATCTTCGGTTTACCGCCGTTATACTCCTCGTCAGGGGTTCCAATGATATGAATATCCACATCCAAATCGTCCTGCAGTGCAGAAAGTGCGATACCTGCAAGTATACTAATAGAGCCGCTGAGACAATGTCCGCAGGCGTGCCCCAGTTCTGGAAGTGCATCATATTCTGCAAGCAGCGCAATTTTATATTTATGGTCATTATTTCCAAAAACCGCCTTATATGCTGTTTCCAAGCCCGCAAAAGGATATGTCACGGTAAATCCTTTTTCTCTAAGAAGGGCAGTCATTTTTTCTGTAGTTCGGTATTCCTGACCGCCTACTTCCGGATGATCTGCCAAATCATCACTAAGAGCCATCAGCTCCTTGTGAAAAAGACCGATTTTTTCATCGGTCTTTCTCACAAGGCTCGTATATGTTTTCATAATTTTACTCACCTCTTAAATTTCACTCCAGTATGTCGTTCTTAGAACGGTCCCCACTGCATTAAGTGTGCAATTACAACCAGAATTGCGCCTAATAAGTATTGAATTCCAATTAACGGCAGAATCCATCTTGCCCATTTTTCCCAAGGAATCTTTGCAAGTGCCAAGGCTGCCATAAAGTAGCCAGATGTCGGTGTAAAGATATTGGAAATACCATCACCCAGCTGGAATGCCAGCGTTGCAGTCTGACGGGTTACACCTACCATATCAGCAAGCGGCGCCATAATCGGCATGGACACTGCAGCCTGACCGGAACCGGATGGAATGATAAAGTTCAGTAAGCACTGGAAAATATACATACCAACTGCGGAAATCACTGAAGGCAGCTGCATCAGGATATTTGCAGTTGCATGCAGCAGTGTATGGATGATATTGCCGTCTGTCAGCACTACCATGATACCTCTGGCGAAACCACAAACTAATGCGCCTCCGCAAATTCCAGTCATTCCGTTGGAAATAGATTCTGCAAACTCATTGACTGACATGCCGCCAATGATAGCTGACACAATCGCCAGGCCAAAGAAAAGTCCCGCAATTTCATTAAAGTACCAGCCCCACTGAATAGTTCCATACGCAAGAAGAACAATGGTAATCAGCAGTGCCAGCAGAACCAGTTTCTGTCTGATTCCAAACGGATGCAATTCCTCATCCAGTTCCAGTTTGTCCTCTCTCTTCTGATCTTCTTCATACATTCTGGAAAGGGTCGGATTCTTTTTGACTCTGCGTGCATAAATCATAACAAATGCAACTGTAACAACTACCATAGATACATACACAACAATTCTGTATCCCAGTCCAGAGAACATCGGAAGTCCCGCAATACTTTGCGCAACGCCCTCTGTATATGCGTTCATAAAGGCGCCGCCAAAGCCTGCCGCACCGCCGCAAAGTACGATAGCTGTACCGGTGATAGAGTCAAAGCCTAATGCGAGGCAAAGACTTACGCAGATTGGAATATACGGCAGTAAATCCTCTGCTGAACCGATGATCGCTCCCATCAGTGAGAAAATGAACATCATAACCGGAATGATAAAAAGTTCTTTTCCTGCAAGAGCTTTAGAAACTTTGACAAGTCCTGCCTCAATCGCTCCTGTATCCCCGATTACGCCAAAGCACGCACCAAAGATAAAAATCAGAAATACGATATCAGCTGCTCCCAGCATTCCCCTGAATACAGCGCTCATAGTGCCCATCAGATCCACCGGCGTCTGATCAATATAGCGGAAAGTATCAGGGTCTACAACTTCTCTGCCATCGTCCAGCACCATCATATCATAGGCCCCTGCCGGAACAATATACGTTAGAATTGCACATAATATAATAAGGCCTGTGAGTAATGCGTACACGTGTGGTACTTGGAATTTCTTTTTTGTTTTTTCCATTTTTCGCTCCCTTACTCGATTAAAGATATAAAATATATTTTATACCATTATATGTTACCCCCCCCCCGGGTATATATCCGGTTTTAGTTATTTTGGTAAAAAAACTAGCTTTACTGAATATTTCTATAAATCTGAAGTGCAAGAAAAACTTTACAGATGGCAAATCCATATTTCCACATGCACAGCAGCCTCACAAAGGACTAAAGTCTGCACACTTTCTGCTCTCTTACTGGTATGCAGATATAAAGCACTGCATTTTGTTGTTTTTCTTTTGCTGCTCGTCACAGCAAGCCTGTGAAAACGATTCCCGTATCATTTTATCTCAGAAAGAATTCTGCTCGTGCCCTCTGGCATGCATAAAATCCAGATTTTTCCTCAATATATGCACGTTTCTTCATCAATCTGTGCAGATTTTTAAAGAAATCAGAAAAAATATGCACCTTTTCATCCTGATTGAATTGATATTTTTCATCCAGACATCCCATTTGTGCATATTATAAAGGTTTTCTCAAATTTTACGCACAACTGCGTGCATATTTTGATGATTTTCTTCAAATATATGCATTTCAGACTACTTTTAGCGCGCATTTTTCCTTGTGTTTGCTAATGGTTTCTTAAAAGTTGACAATAAAAACAAGGCAAGATATACTTGCCTTGCGAAAGTTTACTCTTATCAATGATTGAAAGGAAAACCATGAAAAAAAAATTCGTCTGCATGTTTCTCATGCTCGCTCTAACCCTTGGAATGACTTCTGTTTTTGCCTCTGCAGATACAGGTTCGACATATAGTACTGGTTCTATTGGATTTAGCACTAAAAGAATTAGTGATACAAAAGCAGCGGCTAGTGTCGCTATCAACTTCTCAGCCACTGCTGATAAATATACTGTTACTATTACCTTACAGAAGAAATCCGGCAGCAGCTGGGTGACAGCTACTGATGTCAGTGGCAACACGATTAAATACACCGGTACAAATAAATTTAATGTTCTTACCTATGACGAATGGACCGTAAAAAAAGGTATTGTTTACAGAGTAAAATGTGTCTCTACTGACGAATACGATCGCGGCAGCAAATATACTTCCACTTCCTACTCCGACCCTTTCTAAAACGCCTATCATCTCTCTAATCCATCTGCAATAGCAGAATATTCCTCATCTGATAAAGCTCCGCCTATTGTACACAAACTCTCTTCTATAAGAAAATGTGCACTTTTTTCTTCATCTTCCTTCATCATAATTTTAATACCCTGCGTCGTATTAAAAGTACGGTTATAATTTGGTATCATTTTTAAATCTGTATCATCAGTTTGAGTGATTCTAAAAGTACTCTCTCCTTTTTCGTATACATATATGTAATTCTGCACTAACTCCGTCACTTCTACCCGTAGTTCTTTAAACTCATATCCCTCTGGCACATAGCCTGGAATCAGCAAGTCTGGATAGTTTTTCTTTACGGTTGCAACCTTATCCCATTCTGTTTCAATCATCGTATCGCCGCCTAAGTTTGCTCCCGGGTCTTCAGCATTATTTTTTACAATTGTGCTGTTTCCATCCTCCATTGTAACCGGACCGTTTTTCCCAGCAATTGCAGCGTCCGGCACCAGCAAGTTCATTGCACTAAAAGTACCTGCGCAAACAATCACAACACAGGATATCGCAGCCATATACTTTCTCTTTCTAGCCCTACTCCTTTCCTTGGCAGCTGCGACCCAGCCTTCCAACACCTCTGCGTCTAGTTTTGTCTTCTTTTCGTGTCTCTTCAGTGCCGCTCCTATCTCCTCCATAAACTTCTGCTCGTTCTTCTTCATGTTTTCTCTCTCTTCTCGTTTCATGCTTTCCCTCACTTATCATTTTCTCCAGTTCTTTTTTCGCTCTGCGTTCTATCGTTTTCACCGAATTGTAATTCATCTTTAAAAGCTTTGCTATCTCCACCATGCTCAATTCCGATACATAGCGGAGTCTGATTATTTCCGGCGCCGGCGGCTTCAGACTATTTACCATTTCAAAGATGTCTTCATCGCTGAAGTCTATCTTTGACGCATATTCTTCTGCGCTAATCCTGTCAAGCTCCTGCTCACAGGACTCGTACAAAAACTCTTTGTCTTCTCGCCTTTTACTTTTCCTTCCGATTCGTCCCGCTTTTCTCATGGCAATTTTATACAACCAAGAATCCATGCTCTCTATGTCCCGCAGCTGATGCAAATGTAAATAAGCCGCAACAAACACTTCCTGCACAACATCATCTCTGTCGCTGTCTGCCACACCAAAGTGATAAGTTAATCCCAGTATCTTGTCATATTTCTCACAAAGTACTGCTCTTCTTTCTGAAAGTTCTTTTTCTGTCAACTCTCCTTCTCGCTTTCTTTTTGTTTTTCGCTAAATAGCGGTTCCTTTAGTGTATCTCTTTTTTACCATTTTGAAAAGGAACTCTCAGGGTACTTTTTGAAATTTCGACAATTTTTTTGCAAAAAAGAAGTTTTATCGATAGAATATAAAAATCCGCACCACTTTAATGTAAATATAAGGCAATAGTGCAAGACAAAATCAAAGAGATTATTTCACATTGAAGTGAAAAAGAATCCAGATTAAATGCCGGGATGCAGTTCAATCTGATTTAATATGATTAATATGTAATAGCCTGTGCTGCAGAGAAACCGGCGCGCCATAATCTCAAGATTTTTTTGGATATCCGGCGCTCACCCCATGAAAACCGCCATCTTCTAAGCGTTTTTTTGTATACATGGCGCCAGCCATCCGCCAAACGCCATATTGGGATTCATTTTCTAAAAAACTGGCGCGCACCTGCTGCCTGATATCCACTTTTTTGATATTTTACTATAGGACGCTAAAGTTTTTCCGACTATCTGGCTGCATTTCTTTCTGCCGCCGCCATTTTGCCTTAAAAAGGTTTTGGATTTGGCACTTTTCCAAAGGTCTACACCATGTATACAGAAATCAAGCCCAAAATTGGCGCACGAAAATTTCGCTTAAAGTTTCGTGAACCAGGTGCTACGGTATCCTTTCTGCAAATCTTGCAACAGAATAATATTTTTCTCCACTCGCCGATTTACCTCCTGCTGCACTCATTTTTCTTCCGTGAACCCAGTGAATCCGCTGGTCTTCGTCAGTACGCCGTCCTTGTCCACAAAAAGCGCTTCCACACTGTCAATGCTCTCAATAAACTCGATACCCTCTTCCACGCCCAACATGAGGCAGATGGTCGCCATAGCGTCACAGTCGGCAGAGGTTCCTTTATCACCCACGAGACTTACACTAACGACATCGTTATTCACCGGCCATCCGGTTTCCACATCCAATATATGATGGTAATAAGTTCCGTCCGCTGCTTCAAATCCGCGCTCGTAAATGCCGGAGGTCACCACCGTTTTATTTGCGGTCTCCACATAGCCGACAATTTCTCCACTATCAGAAAACGGCTTTTCAATACCAATTTTAAAGGCATCGCCGCCCTTATCGCCAATTACAATAATATTGCCGCCAAAGTTGACGACGGCGCTGGTAACGCCCAATTCTTCCAGACACTCCGCCGCACGGTCAGCCACATAGCCCTTTCCTATGCCGCCTAAGGTAATCTCCGCCTTAGGATTTTCCAGCGTCACATCATTTCTGTCAATCTTCACCGCCCGGTAGTCAACACCCTGCATAGCTTCCTCCACTGCCGCCGTAGAAGGCACCTTCGGCTCCGACTCATGAAAATCCCACAAAGCAGCTACTTTTCCGATGGTGATATCAAACTTTCCGCCTGAAAGATCGCCATAATACAATGCCTTTTTCAGCAAAGAAACCGTTCGCAGGTCGCATGCAACAGCCTTGCCGCCCGCATGATTCACCTTGTAAATATCACTGCCCTCAATGGTCGCACTGATCAGCGACTCGTACTCCGCACATAAAGCAAAAGCTGTGTTGATGGCATTCTCCGCATTCTCCTGCCCCATAGCTTCCATGTCGTAAATCGTAATCTGACATAGAGTGTCCATGTAGTAACTTGTTTTTGATACCGGCTTTTCTGTACAGCCAGTCTGTGTTATAATAATAGAAGCAGTCATTATCGCAATGACCGCAATAGAAAGAAATTTTTTCATTACATATACCTCAAACTTTATTGGAGTTTTTATGTTCAAAATCATCAACAAGGCTGATATCGTGCTCTTTTTCTGCCTGCTTCTCATAGGTCTTGGCCTTTCTGCGTGGTCCCTCACATCGGGCGGCGCCGGTCAACAGGTCATCGTCACGGTGAACGGACAGCACTATGGCACCTACAGCCTCTTCGAAAATCAGACGATAGAGATTCAGCAAAAGAATCATCTTAATAAGATTACCATAAAAGACGGCACGGTGCAAATGACTTATTCCGACTGCCACAACCAGGTGTGCGTCAAAGACGGCAAGGTTCGCATGGCAAATCAGAGCATTGTCTGCCTGCCAAACAAAGTCATGGTCGAAATCGTCGGCGGAGAGGGGGAGCTTGATGCAATCTCAAATTAGTACTCGTACCAGAAGAACTAAGGCGCTAGCCCTTTCTGCCATGTTTGCCTGTCTTGCGCTGATTTTTTCCTATGTAGAAGCAATAATTCCTTTTAACATCGGAATCCCCGGTGTCAAACTGGGGCTAGCCAATCTAGTCATTGTCATCGCCCTGTACGAGCTGAATTTTCGCTACGCCTTTGTCATCAACATGGTCCGAATCCTGCTGGCAGGACTTTTGTTTAGCGGCGTATTCGGTGCGCTTTACTCACTGGCTGGCGGCATTTTGTCCCTACTCGTCATGTGGATTTTGAAAAAGACCGAACTGTTCAGCATGGTCGGCATCAGCATGGCAGGCGGCGTGGCGCACAACATGGGGCAGCTTTTAGTCGCCGCCGCCATCGTATCCAATCTGCGCATGTTCCTGTATTTTCCGATATTGATGTTCAGTGGGCTTGTAACCGGCATTCTCATGGGCATTGTCGCATATGTCATCGACAACAAAATACCAAAAAGTATATTTAGATAGAAAGAGGTTTTTTATGAAACAGCAATTAATTGACCTGCGCATACGCATGCAGCAGGCAGGCATTGACGCCTACATCATTCCAACCACAGATTTTCACGGCTCCGAATATGTCAATGACTACTTCAAATGCCGCAAATTCCTTTCAGGTTTCACAGGCTCTGCGGGAACCGTGGTTGTCACACAGGAGGAAGCATATCTCTGGACGGACGGCAGATATTTTCTACAAGCCACGGATCAGCTAAAAGACACCGGTATCGGCCTGATGAAAATGGGGCAGCCGGGGGTTCCGACCATCGACGCTTATTTAAAAGAAAAGCTAACACCGCAAAGCACCATCGGCTTTGACGGCAGAGTCTGCGATTACGCCTTTGGCTGCAAACTGGAAAGCATCTGCAAAGTAAACTACGAACTGGATCTGGTCGGTGACATCTGGAAAGACCGCCCCGCTATCAAACCGTCTAAGATTTACGGGCTGCCGTCCTCTGTCACCGGTGAAACAGCTGGTTCCAAGCTGGCGCGGGTTCGCAGCTATATGGAAAAAAAGGGCGCTGACTATCATCTCATCACGAAACTAGAAGAAATCGCATGGCTTTTCAACGTGCGCGGCGACGATGTCGCCAATACCCCAGTATTCTTCAGCTTTGCGCTGATTGCCAGAGATCACGCATACCTTTATGTCATGGACGAAACTTTTAAAGAAGAAGACGTCCGTCCATATTTCCAGATTTTTGAAGACATCAAGACGATTCCGCAAGGTACAATCCTGCTGGATGAAGATGTAGTCAGCTATGCTCTAGTGCGTTCTCTGCCTGAAAAAGTACAAATCAACAACAGCAGCAGTCCGGTTACCATGATGAAAGCCCTAAAGAATGAGGACGAAATCAGAAGCACAAAAAATGCCCACCTAAAAGACGGCGCTGCTATGGTAAACTTCATCTATTGGCTGAAGCAGACCGTCGGCAAAGAGGAAATCACAGAAATTTCTGCTGCTGATTACCTGGAACAATGCCGCAGAGAGCAGGAAGGCTGTTATGACCTCAGTTTTACCACCATTTCCGGCTATATGTCAAACGGCGCTATCGTCCACTACGAAGCGACGCCAGCAACCAACAAGACACTAAAACCGGAAGGGTTTCTTCTGGTGGATTCCGGTGGACAGTACGAGGACGGCACCACCGATATTACTAGAACCATCGCCCTAGGACCTTTGTCGCAGAAAATGAAAGAGCACTACACCACAGTACTTCGCTGTCACATTCGTCTTGCCATGGCAAAATTCCCCGTGGGTACTACCGGCAGTGAGCTTGACACTTTGACCAGACAGCCGCTTCATGCCATCGGTCTTGACTACAACCACGGCACTGGGCACGGCGTCGGTCATCTGCTCAGCGTCCACGAAGGGCCCCAGACCATCAGCGGTAAACCTGGCTGTGATGTGCCGTTTTATCAGAACATGATCACTAGCAATGAGCCGGGCGTTTATCTGGAAGGAGAATACGGAATCAGGCTGGAAAATGAAATTCTCTGTGTTGACGCTGCAAACGGAAAACTGGGCTTTGAAAACCTGACTTTCTGCCCATTTGACAGGGAAGCAATTCTTCCAGAGCTTTTGACAGAAGAGGAACTGGCATGGCTCAACAACTACCACAGAGAAGTCTACGAAAAAATCGCACCGCGGGTATCCGCAGAAACTTCCGCCTGGCTGAAAGAGCAAACAGAGAAGATATAAAAGAATATATAAAATTCAAAGCAGCGGCTGGTTTTCCAGTCGCTGTGTTTAATTTATTCTGGTTTCTCGAAATTCTCTTGACATTCAAAACATATTGTAGTATCGTTTGTTTATAAATAAACGTTTTATAAATTTGTTTATTTATAACGGCACATGTCATTATTAATCTATCATTATTGAAGAAAGGACAAGAGAACTATGCAAAAACTACTTCAAAAAATTGGTTTAGGCGAAAAGATGTCAAGGAATTTCTGGGCAATTCTAATCGTCGCTTTCGGTGGCGCCATCATCTATGGTCTGCCATATTTCAGATTTGACTATTACGATGTTTATCTGGAAACCTATCATCTGACCAATACCCAGATGGGTGTATTCGGCAGTGTACTGGGTATCTTCGGTATGATTTCCTACCTATTCGGAGGAATTGTCGCCGACAGATTCTCCACCAGAATGATTCTGACCGTATCGCTGATCGGAACAGGTCTGGGCGGATTTGCTCATCTGCTCCCGCTAAACTACACTGCTCTTCTATGTCTCTACGCATTCTGGGGAATTTCCTCCCTGTTTGCATTCTGGCCTGCCTGTGTTAAAGCAGTGCGTATACTCTCCGGTTCCGGCGACCAGGGTAAAGCCTTCGGCTTCTTTGAAGGCGGCAGAGGCATCGGCGCCGCTTTAATGGCGATGGGCGCAGTAGTCGCATTCAGAATCGGTATCGGTCAAATTGACAATCAGGCACAGGGAATGAAATACGTTATCATATACTACTCTGTTCTGACTATTCTGATGGGAATTTTAGCATTCCTCACCGTTAAAGACGGCAAGATGGAAGCCAGCGACAGAATCTCCTTCAAAGGCATTGGTCAGGTTCTGAAGCTGCCTGCAGTATGGATTATCGGATTCGTTACCTTCTGCAACTATGTATTCACCCTTTCCCTGTACTACTTCACACCGTATGCTACAGGTATTTTAGGCGCTACCGTTACTTTTGCTGCAACTCTAGCCGCTCTGAAGAGATGGCTTGGTACTGTCAGCAGTGTGGCAGGCGGCTATATGAGTGACAGAATCGGAACAGGCAAAACGATTTTGATATCCTTCTTAATTATGGCTGCAGGTACCGCAGGCATTTTACTGCTGCCGACTAATGCTAAGAGCATCATTGCATTCACTGTCATTTTCATGATCATTTATATCTTCTACAGTGTAAACTATGCGCAGACTTGGGCAATGATGGACGAAGGCGCAATCCCTGAAAAATATTCCGGCACTGCGGCAGGTATCATCTCCACTGTTGGTTATCTCCCTGAAATCTTCGTGTCCGTCATGGCAGGTATCATGATTGACCAAAACCCAGGCGTTGGCGGCTACAGACAGTTCTTCGGATTCATGATTGGCATGCTGCTGCTTGGCGCTGTCATCACCGTAGTATGGATTAAATTCCTGAAGAAAAACAACGCAAACACAACAAATCAAGAAGCATAAGCAATTAGAATGGTAACTATGATGAAAAAAGAAAGTGTAAACAAAGAAATATTATTTGAAAGGGTCTATGTAGAAACGCCTGTCGATACTGACGGCGACGGCAGGTATGACCTGATTGCCGTTTACATCAGACGACCTGTATCAACACTTCACGGCGAAAAAGTTCCTGCTATCTATGTGGCCAATCCGTATATGCTGTCCTGTAATGAGAACTGGTATGTGCCGCACAATGTAAATCAGGAAGTAAAAGTATATCCTGCACAAAACATTGCTGAGGAAGATATTCGCTACGACTTTTCCAAGGAGCCAACCTTTGCAGTCACGGAGCATCGTAAGACCAGCGGCTATGCTAAGACCTCTCCCTGCACGGAAGAGGTTGAACTGGAAGGCATCAATCCCATTTACGATCATTTTAACGCAAGAGGCTATGGCTGCGTATTCTGTGGCGGACTGGGCACTAGAGGCTCCGAAGGCTTTACACTGTCGGGTTCGCGCGAAGAGATTCTTGCTTTCCGTTCCGTCATAGACTGGCTCTGCGGCAGATGTCGTGCTTTTACCAACAAAACCGACAACATTGAGATTAAAGCAGATTGGTGCACAGGTAAAGTCGCTATGTCAGCGAAATCCTACCTCGGAACTATGTGTATCGGCGTAGCGGCTACCGGCGTGGAAGGACTGGAAACCATTATTCCCGAAGCAGGCATCTGCAACTGGTACGACTACTATCGATACAACGGGCTGACTGTACCTGCCCTTGACTGGCAGGGAGACGATCTGGATATCCTTGCAAAGTACTGTTTTAGCAGGGCTAAAGATCCAGATGACTACGAAAAAATCAAAGACGCTTATGCCCAGCAGCTGGAAAATCTGTTCATAAACGAAGATCGGGATTCCGGCAATTACAACCTGTTCTGGGATCAGCGTAACTATCTGAGACAAATTGAAAACTTCAAAGCCTCAGTATTTATCATTCATGGTCTCAACGACTGGAATGTAAAGACAAATCAGTGCATTCCCCTTTTTCAGGCTTTGGAAAAGCAAGGAGTTGAGCGAAAGCTTCTGCTTCATCAGGGTGAGCATGTCTACATATATGCGCTGAAAGACGCAGGGGTGCTCTCTATGCTGGAACGCTGGCTGGATCACTATCTAAAGGGCATCGATAACGGCGCTGAAAAAGAACCAAAAGTTTTGGTAGAAAGCAACACAGATCAATCCCGCTGGTTTGCCTCTGATACATGGCCTCCGGCAGACTGGTCTTATGTGGACTTCTCGATTCGCAGCGCTAGCAATCAAAAGACTTCCGTTATCGTCGATGATCTATCTAAAACAGCCTACGACAAAGCTTCCGACAATCAGAAAGAGTGGCTGGACAACTTGGTTTTAGCCGAAGAAAAAGACGCACCATACCGCTGCAGATTTTTCTGGAATCCGTGGGAAGCAGATACCTCAGCGCAGAAGACAGCTCACTGCAGCGCCGATGAACTGCGCATCTCCGGCACCATCAAAGTATCCTTTGATGCAGCCATCGATAAAAAAACGGCTATTCTCAGCGCTATGTTGGTAGATATAGGCGCAGACTGCCGAATTACCGCTGAGCAAGTGCCTGTCGAAGGGGATAATACTTTCGTCTTTGGCACGGAAGCCTCCCCATCTGCATATAAAGTGATCAGCCGCGGCTGGCTCAATGCGCAGAATCGAACCTGTCTCTGGAGCAAGGAAGATATTATAGCTGGACAGATTTACAGCTACGATTTTGATATGGTTCCGACAGATCACAGCTTGAAAAAAGGTCATAAACTGGCGCTTATTCTATACGGCATCGATGCCCAGCAGACATTGCGACCGGATACAGTCACCAGAATTGAAATTCCTACAGGCAGCATCCGGGTACAAATTCCTCTGCTTTAGGCACATAATTAAAACTATTACAAAGGCTGCCTTCCCGGCGGCCTTTGCTCATATTTGCAACGCCAAAATCTATAGCCCTTGTGGCTGCCGCAGCCATATATAGCAGCATGGCAAAGGCATGAAAAATATCATTAGCCATCAATACTGACAAAATGATAGCAGAATGCAGGATTTTGTCAGTAAATCGTAAAGAATCCATCTTAATACGCCTGAAATCCTGACAGAACTGACAAAATCAAAAATAATTGTCAGTATTGGCAGGAATTTTGAAAGAAACACTGACAAAACTGACATAAATCTAAAAAGCTGTCAGTTTTGTCAGTTCCAGAAAATCATTAAACGTTTTTCGTGCGTTTGCCGTGTATAGCAGGAAGAACACTTGCCATTCAAAACAAAATATGATATCGTTTTTGTATAGACTTTTGCATTCAGGAGGATTTTAATGGAATTAAAAGAACTAACAGTCTCCGAACTTTCTAGCGGCTATTACCGTTCAAAGGAAACCGGACAGCTTACCTGCATCTTCTGCGGCGAAGCTTTTGAGGAAGGACTTATCTATAATTCCCGAGGAAGAAATGTCACGGCTCAGCGCGCCATAGCAGAGCATATCTTCGACCGACACGGCGGCGTATTTCACGGGCTGATTCAGCTGGACAAGCAGATTAACGGTCTCTCCGAAGTGCAGAAAGATATTCTCACCGGCATGTATGAAGATATCGATAACAAAACCTTGGGCGAAGAACTTCACATCAGTACCGCTACAGTTCGCACCCACAAATTCAATATACAGAAAACGAAGCGTCAGGCACAGATTCTGCTGGCAATTCTCGCACAAATTGAGGACGAGGAACTGGTAGCAGCCAGAAAACAGCTGTCAGATGAGAGTGCAGAAAAGGCACCGATAGATTTTCCAAAGCCAAATCAGGATTTCTGCCGCAACACCCTGCACCCGTTCTTCACTACATTTGACTTAAAATAGCGACATAAGAGTTTCAGGAGGTAGTTAAAACTATGATCGGATATTACAACAAACTCGCAGAGTTTAAAAAACTGATCAGCCGCATAGAGTATTTATCCTATACGCAAAATTCTCTGATTTACTGGGATAAGCTCACCTATATGCCGCCTGGCGCCATCTCCTATCGTGCCAAAGTCCTCGCTTTTCTGGCAGATGAGCAGTACAGATTTATGTCTTCTGCAGAATTCAACAGCTACATGGCTTACTTTGATCATCACAAGAAAAATGATGCTCTGACCAAGTCCATGATTGCGCAGATAAAGCAGAGCGCCGAATACGTACGGCGGATTCCCGAAGATGAATACCAGGCATATATCCAGCTGATTGCCGTTTCTGAGCAAGTTTGGGAAGAGGCAAAGGCTAAGTGTGATTTTGCCTTATTTCAGCCATATTTAGAAAAAATCTTCAGCACTTTTAAAAGTTTTACGAAGTATTGGGGATATGAAAAAGATCCTTATGACGCTCTTTTGAACTATTATGAGCCTGGACTCACAACAGAAACGATTGATAATTATTTGGTGAAGCTAAAGCCTTTTCTCATAGATCTCTACAGTCAGATTCAGCAGTTAAACCGTTCCTCCCTTTCTTCCTGCGAAATCCTTCCAGTCATGGGCGGCAGCAGCCAGAAAGCCCTTTGGGAGCATCTTCTTAAAAAAATGGGGTTCAGCTTTCATACTGGGCGCGTGGATATCGGTTCACACCCCACAGTTCTTGCTAATTCTCCTGATGACGTGCGCATTGTCAACGCCTACCGCGAAGATAATACAGTTTTCGGTCTGTTCAATGTCATGCACTCTGCAGGCAAAGGCATCTACCAGCAGTCCATCAGCAAGGATCTGCTGGGTACTTTTCTCGCAAAGGTACCTTCTTTCGCCTTGGAAGAAGGAATCGGGCGGTTCTACGAAAACATCATCGGAAGGAGCAAAGGCTTTGCTGAATTTTTTACACGGGAACTTTCGGTTTTCTCTGGCGGCAGCCACTTGCTTTCCGCTCAGCGTTTCTATGAAGATGTCAATGCAGTAACACAGGCCCCAATCCGTCTGCAGGCAGATGAACTGACTTATCTGCTTCACGTTATCATTCGCTATGAAATCGAGCGGGATCTCATCAATGACCGTCTTAAGGTTTCCGATCTGCCTGAGGTTTGGAATCAAAAATACCAGGAAATGCTGGGCTGCACACCTGCCAACGATGGAGAAGGCGTGCTGCAGGATATCCACTGGGCTGCCGGTTATGTCGGATATTTTCCGACCTATCTGGTCGCAAATCTTGCAGCTGCACAGCTGGCAACTGCTATCGATACCAGCTGCGGCCATCTGGACGATCTGATAGCAAAAGGAGATTTCGCTGCAATCAACCAATGGCTGAAAGAAAATATCTTCACCTACGGGGCACAGTATTCCACCAGCCAGCTCCTAAAATCAGCTTCCGGCAGCTCGCTGTCATCCCAGCCCTACATGGATTATCTGCAGAAAAAATATACAGAAGTGTACAAATTATAATTTCCAAGGCGCAGTGAGTATATCATGGCAGCATCCTTTGAGAAATCTATGCTAAACAAAAACCGGCTTCATGCCGGTTTTTATTAAATCGTTATCAATTTTTCAAAGCAGTAATGGGTACAACATATACACCATCTTCCCTTTGATATGCTGCATTTGACATACCGCATATCACGCACAAAATTGCAGGCAGTTTCCCTTTGGGCTCTTTTTCAATATCTTTTTTAAGGCGAAGTAAGGCTTCTGCTGCTGCTTCTATCTGATTGGCACCCAGCTTAATCTCAAAAGCACTCCACTTTCCATCAGGCATTTCAACAACAGCGTCAATTTCGCCGCCTCTATAATCCTGATAATGATAGAGCTTTCCGCCAAAAGACTCCGCATAAATCTTTAAATCCCGCTCGCATAGAGACTCAAAGAGAAATCCCAACGTCTCTAAATCGCCGAGAAGTCTTTCCGGTGTAGCTTTCAGCAAAGCACACGCTAAGGAAGGGTCCGAAAAATGCCTCTTCACCGCCTGTTTTACACGAACAGAGGAGCGAATTTCAGTTGAAAACGGAGGCTGATTATCAGTAATAAACAGTCTTGCAAAAATATCCAGATATTCTTTTACCGTTTCGATATCAATATCCTCATCATCTATTTCTTTCATATCATTTTTTAAGGTTTTATTTGTAACAGTTGTGCTCTCATTTCGGGCAAGGGAGCGCAGCAGTTTCTCCATTTTAACAGTATTTCGCTTTACCCCATCTATGTGATATACGTCATCTTCAATGACCGCGCTTAAATATTCCTCAGGTATGATTGCTGCCTGCTCCTGTGATAATCCCAAACTACCCGGCCATCCTCCACGAATGATATAGAAAATCAATTTTCGCAAATCCACGTTTCCTGTCATTACAGCTTGGAAGTCACCCTTACAGAGTTTCTCCAAGGAAACTTCTCCTGAAGAATCACCCGACTCATACAGCGACATCGGACGCATTCGCAATCTCGCAATTCGCCCTGCCCCACTATGCAGAATCCCTTTGTGATTAGGCGTCGCTGAACCGGTCAAAATAAATTGCCCCTTTTCCCCCGTCTGATCCACCTTATGTCTAACTGCGTCCCATATAGGCGGCACTTCTTGCCATTCATCAACAAGTCTAGGTGTTTCCCCCTCTAAAACCAACTCCGGCGATAACTCTGCCAATTTCCTGTTCTGAAAATTACCTTCCGGATTGCCAATTAAAATTTCACTATTGCTATGAAAAGAAGACGTCCAAGTCTTCCCGCACCATTTAGGTCCTTCTACGCATACCGCTCCGAAAACTTGCAGATATTCTTCAATGGTTTTATCAATGATTCTCGGCATATAATATTTCTTGTCCATGCTCTCACCTCTACCATTATTGTACCCCAATCCGATAGATTTTACAACCTTATTCCTATTTATTTTATTTTTTCAACCCGATTGATTTCACATTTTCAACCCTACTAATTTTAAAAAAACAACCGGATTCCTGCAAGGTCGCCGGTTGTTTTCTATTTATATTCTACCTCTTATCTCTCCGCATACTTTCCGATAATCGCCAGTATCAATTCCGCGGTTTTCTCCATATGGTCGATATTGGCAACTTCGGTCACGGAGTGGTGATTCCAAGAGCCAGTTCCAAGGTTCGGGCAAGGCACGCCTTTGAAAGAAAGCTCCGCACCGTCTGTACCGCCGCGAATAGCCGGCACACGAGGTGCAATGCCAAGCTCAGCAATCGCTTCTTTCGCGTAGTCAATCAAGTGCATGTGAGGTCTTACCATCTCCGTCATGTTGCGGTAGCCGTCGGTCACTTCTGCAGTCACTGTGCCATCACCGTACTTAAAGTTGAGCAGTTCCGCCACTTTGCGCACTGTATCTTTTCTCTTTGCAAACTTTTCAGCATCGTGTTCTCTGATGATATAGCGCAAGGTCGCGGTACTGCAATCGCCGTCCATGTGCATGAGGTGATAAAATCCCTCGTAGTTTTCCGTGTGCTCCGGTCTTTCAAACGGCGGCAGCATAGCGTTAAACTCCATAGCAATGAGCATGGCGTTCTTCATTTTGTCCTTAGCTTCTCCCGGATGGGTTTCTACACCCTGCACGGTGATTTTGGCAGAAGCGCCGTTGAAATTCTCATATTCGATATCGCCAAGATCTGCCCCGTCCACCGTGTAAGCAAACTCTGCGCCGAATGCTTCCACATTGAAGTTGTCCTGACTTGTGCCGATTTCCTCATCAGGCGTAAAAGAGAATGCAATCTTGCCGTGTTTCGTCTCAGGGTGAGCCGTAAGATATTCCAGTGCCGTCATAATTTCTGCAACGCCGGCTTTATCATCACCGCCCAGCAGGGTTGTTCCATCAGTTACAATCAGGCTGCATCCTTTAGCATTTCGCAGATTTTCATCGGTTTTCGGATCCAGCACAGCCCCTGATTCCAGGGTAATTATACCGCCGTCGTAGTTTTCAATGACGCGAGGCATTTTTACCGGTGATGGATGGGCGTCAGCCGTGTCCATATGCGCAATAAAACCGATGGTCGGCACATTTTTATCCAAATTTGACGGAATACTGCCGTAAATATATCCCATATCATCAAGGCGTACATCGGCAATGCCAAGGTCCTTCAACTCATCTACCAGTGCCTGCGCAAAATCCTTCTGTCCCGGCGTGCTCGGCACCGTACCGGTCCCCTCCAGCGACTGGGTGTTCATCATCACATACTTCAAAAATCTTTCCTGTAGTTTCATTCTTTTCCTCCTATAAAATCTTTTTATTTTTCTTTGCCCAGGCAGCAATTTTCCTGTAAAGCTGTCTGACCGCTTCTTCCTCTTCTTCGCTTACTGGCGTATTTCCAAAAGCTGCCCTGCTGACGATTTCCGTCGCCCGCTGCGCTTCCTCCTCGCTGACTTCCGCTACCGCTATCGCCAGTTTCTGCGCAAAATCCTCTTCACTGCCGTCATAACCGGAAAGTACTCCCGCACCCTGCAGTTTTTCCAGCATTTTCGCAAATGCCTTTCGGCAGTTCATTTTCTCAAGAGAGCGCAAATATATTTTTCTTCCTAAAACTCCTGACGCAGCAATCATCGCCGCTAACAGTGCAACAAGACTTCTGCCAAGAGGCGTGCTTCCTGCCTCTTGGTCCCCGCTCGGATTTTGATTCTGTTCCTGCCGATTGTCTTTCTCCGAGCCGTCCTGTGAATCAGGTTTATCACTGCTTTCCGGTTCCTTCTGTTCACGGCCTGCGCCCTCAGAATCCTGCTGACCGGCTCCTGTGCCCTCGGCTTCTTCATCAGCAGGCGTTACTTCAACCGGCGTCCAGCCCAGTTCTTTGTCGAAAATCTCCGGCCATGCGTGAGCCTCCTCATCGGTAACGACTGCATAATACATTCCATCTTCTTTTTTCACAAAATCCGATGGTCTCACCGCAAATCCCATGGAATAACGGGCAGGCACACCATACATACGATAAAGCAGCGTCGCCGCCGAAGCAAAATGCTGGCAGTATCCTTGCTGGCTTTCAAAGAGAAAATGCTCCACTGGCTCTTTTCCCAAAGGGATTCTCCCCGGTGAATCAGTATACGTCCCGTGGGTCAGCAAATAATTTTTGATAAAGGATGTAATATTTGCTTCCCCTTCCATGGGATTTTCCTGCTGCAATGCACTTAAATTCGGCAACTTACTTCTGTTTATCTGCGTATATGCCTTTTGCGCCGCTACTTCGTAACGCCGATGCAGATTACGCTCCCTGTCAAAGGCATAACTCCTTGCCAAGCTGTACACGTTATCTCCATTTTCATCAATTCCCGCAAAAAAGTTAGAAGTACTCGCCGCATCCCAATCCGGCTCCATATCCTTTTTCTCAAAATATGCATAGCCCTCTTCCCCGGCTTGCAGCACGTGGTTCTCCCAGGATGCATTGTGCCACTGACCATAGTAAATCCCGTAAGACGGCGAGTCCTGATCTGCACGTCTTACGTAAAGAATCCGTTCCTTCTCTGCGCCTGCACGGTTCACGTCGTAATACATATTAATAAAACGATTTACCGTATCGGCTCTGCTATCTATCTCATTCAAAATCTCCCTGTCCGCCGCGGGAAGCCAAGTTCCGTTGCTATATGTACCTCCGCTGAAATCCCGCAGATAGATGGTCTCCGTCGGCTTTTCCTCAGCACGGACTTCCATGACCACCGTGTCTGATGTGTACAGATTTCCTCTGTTAATTCTCCGCACGTTCTGCCGGTTTTTCACAGTAATTGTGATTTCACTCTCAATCTGCTGCAAAGTCGGGTCAATCGCTTCCGCCCAGCGATACAAAAACCCATCGCCGCTTCCTGCTATTACATGAGAGACCAGCAGCAAAACAGCCAGCATCCCTGCCGTAATACCTCCGGCTTTTCGCATCACCTTTGGACTTCCTTCTGCCTTTTCTCCAAAGTGAACCGCTGTAAAAAGCACCTGATAAAGTCCCAGCAAAATAATACAGAGCCAGCCGGGGTCGATTCCGGTAATCGGCACGCTGAGCAGAAGCGCCATGGACAGCACCCACATGATAAAATGCCAGCCCAAAACGCACTCTGTCAAAAACAGCAATACAGAAAGTCCGCCAAAGACGCAGACCAAAAATCCGGTCATGTCGTACATGTACCAGTAAAGCCTACCCTCTATACAGCCGAGAAAATATGGAAACATTTGAATTTGTGCCAAAATCCAGTCGTCCCAAATGAGAACGCACCCTGCAAAAAGCACAGCGACTGCAACAGGCAGCGCTTTCGCCTTAATCCCGTAAAGGCTCCAAAATAGAAGGCATGGCGCAGCCGCCGCAAAGACAACCAGCTGCCTTTGGCAAATTAAGTCCTCTATGTCAAACACATAAGTTAATATTCCCAAGATTCCAATCAAGAGAAGAATCAGATGGAAAACGGTATTTCTATTTTTCATCAAATCCCTCCCCGATATAAACGGTCTGCGCCAGCTGTTCGCTGAGCTTTTCCGCCTCAAAAATCGCAACCCTTTTCTTTCCATAGAAAAGATTCAGCTCTAAATCCAGACAAAATCCTTTTGCACAAGCCGCCTCATCGCCGGCTGTCAATCCATTAAACCGGTCTTCTTCACGGTAAAGTCTGCATAAAAGCAGGTCTATTTCCCTCTCAGAACTAATCCTTGCGCTCTGCAGCGTGTTGTCCTCACACCGCCAGCACACTCTTAGAGACCTTCCCACCGCCAAAAGTCCGGCAACTACCCCATACAGCACCTGATAAAAGGCACTGATTTTTTCCGGTTCATACTCGTCACACCCGGCTAAATCCAGAAACAATTCACTGCATGCGTCACTGATTTCACGATATTCCTTTACGAAGAGATTATCTGAACGAACACTCTGCTTCCATGCGATATCCCTGGCTCTGTCGCCCTGCTGATATTCGCGAATCTGAAAAAGTTCCCGCTCTGTCTCTTCCTCCGCTGCGCTGCCCCTTTCAAGGTAAATACGCAGCACATGTTTTGGCGGAAGTACTGCGATTTCTATAGATGTCTTCTGTGCAAAGCGCCTTCTGAAAAGTCCCAAATAATCCCAAAGATACGCTTTTTTTATGGTTACATCTAAAAGACCGCAAAGTTCCGCACGAGCCGGCAGTTTCAGCAGCAGCGCCTCCTTTGCATCTAAGGAAATACTCCGACTTTCCTTTCTCCTGCGGCAATTCTTATCTCGCTTCATCTTTTTAGACGCCGTCTGATTTCTGCGATATCCCCAATTCCATTTCAGCTGCACCTTTGTCACTGGCAGCACGCCAGTATTTTCCACTGTCACAGAGCAAAGGGCATCCTTTTCTGTATGAAGCCGCAGGTTCTGCAGTGACTCCGCGCTCAGTTGCACACGACTTCGCAAATACCAACTGAGAGGATACATGGCAAGAAATAACATCGTTTCCGCTGCTGCCAGCACCATGATGTGCGCTGCATGGAAAAATCCTGCCAAATACCAGCTGACCAAAAAGAGTGAAATTAAAACACTTTTTTCATAGCTTGGCTCCTATTTTTTACCCATGGCAGGTTTCTTGGTTCTCGTTAGAATTTCCGATAAGATTTCAGCCTTTTCCGCCTGATTCTCTTCGCCGCTGCGGTCTGTCCGAATACGATGCCCCATCACATAAGGGAACACTTCCTGTACATCCTTTGGCATAACAAACTCCCGTCCGTCAAGCCATGCAGCTGCCTTTGCCATCTGACAAAGGGCGATACCCGCTCTGGGACTTGCTCCCTGAAGGAGTCTTTGATGCACTCTGGTTCCTCGCACCAGATTGACAATATATGCAGAAACCTCTTCACCGGCAAAGACTTCGTCGACCTGCTTCTGCACTGCCTGCAGAGTCTGAATGTCGAGGTTTTGTTTTACTGTTTCAATCGCAGTTCTTCCGCCTTTTCCCATAATCATAGCAAGCTCGCTGTCAAAATCCGGATAGCCCAAAGACAGACAAATCATAAAGCGCTCCATCTGTGATTCCGGCAAAGGCTGCGTTCCGGCGCTTCCCTCCGGATTTTGCGTAGCAATGACAAAGAAAGGACTCGGCACTTTTCTGGTAACACCCTCCACACTGACCGTACCTTCCTCCATGACCTCCAAAAGGGCTGACTGCGTTTTCGGCGAAGTCCTGTTAATTTCGTCCGCCAAAAGCAGATTGCAGAAAACACTGCCCGGCTGATAAACAAGCTGCTCCGTTTCCTTCTGATACATGGAAAATCCCGTCAAATCCGAAGGCAGCACATCGGGCGTAAACTGCACCCGCTTATAGTCCAGTTCCATTTCCCTTGCAATGGTCTCTGCCAAAGTAGTCTTTCCAGTCCCCGGCAAATCCGTAAGCAGGACATGTCCGCCGGAAAGCAGTGCTAAAATTATCTGCTTTACCTGCTCCTCTTTTCCTAAAATTATACTGTTTACATCCTTCATTACCTGCTGCAACGCAGTTCTTGCTTCATTCATGGTAGCACCCCTTTTCTATTCAGACTTGTCTGATAACTATATTCTTATTTTATCATATATTATCTTCTGCTTTCAAGGCACTTCTCTCCTTTTGATTCTATTTTAAAAAAGGGGCGGGTACTCTTAGACGAAAACTTAACCCAAATCAAGAAATGTTCAAAAAAATGTATAAGAACGCTGTTCTGAAAGCGCAGTAGACTTACATCATTTGCAAGATATGCAGCAAATCCGAAATTTTCTTGCATAAAACGCAAAAATGCATATAAGTTTAGCCGCCGCTGCCTACCGACGACAAATACTTTTATACATTTTTTTGACATTTTACGATTCTCGGTTAAGATTTGCCCTTTCACTTATACATTTTAAGGAGAAAAATCTGTTTTAAGTTAAATTTGATTTTTCCCGCCTTATCCGTTTCGCTGCGCCCGTCTCAAAGGAAAAGCCCCTGCCCTTCACTTCCTTGACACTGCTTATAGTAAAAAAGGCTTCCGGATCAATGCTTAAAATCGCTCGCTGCACTCGGTTCAATTCCCGAGCAGGGAGCACACAAAGCAAAATATCCTGCTTATTCTCCTGATAGCCGGATTCCCCATAAAACACTGTATTTCCAATGACCATATCGGCAAAAGCCCGTCTCATCTGCTGATGCTTTTCACTGATAATAAAGATCTGCACCGAGCTTCCGCCCATGAGAACCACTTTGTCCGCCACCATAGAATAGAAAAAGGTCAGCAGAATCCCCAGCAGGATTTCCTCCATGTTCCTTGCAAAAATCACCTGCGTCAGAAGAATCGCAAAGTCGATGAAGTACATGGGAAGTCCCACTGAAATGCCCAGCTTACGATTGAAGATAATCGCTAAAATATCCGTGCCTCCAGTGGATGCGCCGCATTTTATTACAATCCCCATGCCAACGCCTGCCAGTACCCCGCCGTAGATAGTCGCCAGCATTACATTGTCCGTAATTCCGTCTGCAAATCTTGTATGCTCAAAGAGATTGATGAACATCGGATACGCAAAAGTGCTGACAATAATCGAGCCGGCAAACTTTTTCCCCAAACAAATCCAGCCTGCCAGAAACAAAATCCCGTTAAATGCCATTACCGTATACGATACCGGAATCCCATAAAAGTGCTCCATTACTCTGCCTACACCCGTGGAACTTCCAATCATAACACCGCTAGGCAGCACAAATGCCACGATTCCAAATGCTGCGATGGCAAGTCCTGCAAAAACTGCAATATAGTTAATGATGATCCGTTTCATGATATTTCCCTTTCTCTTATAAAGTCGTCCGAAAAGGATTATATCACAACTTTTGGTCTATTAAAACAAATTTAATCCGTATTTTGATTAATTTTTTATTCATCTTTTACAGTTTTGCTTTTCTTATATTCTTTCCCCATAGAAAATCCTCTGCCGCTGACTTGACTGACTCTGCTGACTGTCATAAAGCACGCAGGATCGATTCCATGAACAATCCGTTCCACCTTGGGCACTTCTCTGTTTGAGACTACAGTAAAGACCATCTCTGTCTGATGTGCAAGATAACCGCCTCTCGCAGAAAGGAGTGTCGTTCCTCTGTCAAGCTGCACGCCGATTGCCTCATTGATTTCTTTTGACTTTTCGCTGATAATTTTAATCTCTGTCTGGGTCGTGCCTATGAGCATCAGCTTATCAATAACCATCGTATAAATCATGACCAGCACAATACCATAAAGGATTTTTTCTGCACCGGTAAAAAATGCCTGTGCCAGCAAAATACAGGTATCAAACACATACAGACTGACTGACACCGGCACCTTGCAGAACTTCTGCAAAATCAGTGGCGGCACGTCCATACCCCCGGTAGAGGCGCCTGCGCGAATCACCACGCCAACTGCAATACCAATACCAAGACCTGAAAACAGCGTGCACAGAATCACATCGTCTGTAATAAATGCGCCCGGAAACAGTCTGTCAAGCCCTTCCAGAGCCAACGGATATGTAAAGGTGCTGATAATGGTGGTCAGCGCAAAGCGGCTCCCCAGCACAAGGAATCCCGCCGCCAGCATAATCACATTAAACACCAGCACAAAACCTGAAATCGAAATTCCACTCAAATGATTAACCGCCAGGGCTATGCCAGTACTGCCACCTGTCACCAATCCGCCCGGAATCAGAAAAAATTTCACCGCCAGCGCATAAATAACATTACCTGCAATCACGCAAAGGACTCTCGCCGCATTATCCCTTAAACTTAATTCTTTTTTCAACACCATGCCTCCTCAAATCATAACTGAGACCTATCCTAAAGCAAAGCCTCGCCCTTGTCAATAGACCCCCATTAGCATGGTAAAGAGATAATATAATATAAAACTGCTGCAAGCTTACCTCGCAGCAGTTTCTTCATACTGTTTTAAACTTTATTCAAAATACGTCTTTGCCAGGCCGCCTTCACTGGTCTCCCTGTATTTGCTGAACAAATCACAGCCTGTCTCATACATGGTCTTTATCACCACGTCAAAGGATATTTTTCTGGTGTGAGTCAAAAAGTTCGCCAAGCTTACCGCATTAATCGCACGCATAGCCGCAACAGCATTTCTCTCAATACATGGAATCTGCACCAATCCGCTGATAGGATCGCATGTCAGCCCAAGGTGGTGTTCCATAGCGACCTCAGCCGCATATTCGATCTGGTCAATTTCCATACCGAAAAGCTCGCCAAGTCCTGCAGCAGCCATAGAGCAGGCGCTTCCTACCTCTGCCTGACAGCCGCACTCAGCTCCGCTGATAGAGGCATTGGTCTTAATCAGATTTCCGATAAGCCCCGCCGTTGCCAGCGCATCCACAATCTGCTCATCGGAATACTTTCTGTTTTTCTGCATGTAGTAAAGGGTTGCCGGCACCACACCGCAGGAGCCGCAGGTCGGTGCAGTTACCACCATACCACCGTCCGCATTTTCTTCACTGACCGCATAGGCAAAAGCACATACCAGCCTGTTTTCTCTCGTCTGCGGGCTTTCATCAATATGATTCTGGCGATACAGATACCTAGCCTTTCTCTGAACGGAAAGCCCGCCCTGTAAAGTGCCTTCTGCAGAAAGCCCCCGGCGCACAGTTTCTTTCATCTGGTTCCAGATTTCATGCAGATAATCACGAATTTCTTCGCCTTCCGTCTCATAAACATATTCACAAAGGCGAATATCCCTCTCTCTGCAGTAAGCATGTATTTCCTCAAAGGATTCCAGCTTATATACATCCTGCGGCTTTGCAGGCTTTTGCCCTTTGACGGCAATACGTCCGCCGCCCACGCTGTAAATTTCCATCTGACATGTCACACTGCCCGCAGCGTCCAGCGCTTCAAAAAACATGGTGTTAGGGTGCGGCAGCTCTTCGTCCGGTGTATCACTAAAAATCATTTCACACTTGTCAGAGCCAAGTACATCTAAAATCGCTACATCGGTCATATGACCCTTTCCCGTCTTTGAAAGAGAACCATACAAGGTAACTCTATAGCTAGCAGCATCTTTTGTCTCCTCTGCAAAAATTTCCGCTGCCAGGGTCGGTGCAATGGTGTGAGAACTGGACGGTCCTCTGCCGATTCTGTATAATTCTCGAAGTGATTCCATAATATTCCTTCTTTCTTTTTTAGACTTAAATCAAATCATTTCATCTAGCATTATATACGGAAATCTCCTTACCTCGCAACCCTAAAATTATCTGCCTACCGCAAACAATATGACGCCCAAAACCAGCAGTCCAAACCCGCCCCAGCCTTTTGCTGAAAGTTTTTCCTTCAAGAAAATCCGGGACAGAATGATGGAAATCACCATGCCCATACGGTAAATAGTCATAATGACCGCCGCTTTTCCAAGGAAAAGAGCCTTATACACCAGCACATGACCGGCTCCGGAAGCTGCTGCGCCCAGCAGAATAAACAGCCATGTCTTTGGGGAAATTTCCCCAAACTCTCTGCCCTTTCCTTTCTTCGCCAGCAAAAGCCAGAGCATTACAACCACGATGATGTAACGAAAAGTGGAAGTCACATTGGTGTCGATAGGCTCAGTATCCGACTTTACGATGACATAGGAAATAGACGCGCAAACCGCGGAAAGTCCCGCAAAAAGAATCCATCGCTGCTCACTATTCCAAAGACCTTTGCCTGAGAGCGCTGCAAGTTCCTGTCTGTCCATCATCAGTAAGGTTCCAGTAATAATCAATGCCGTTCCAACCATCATGAATACAGTAATTTTTTCTTTGATAAATACCGCACAAAGAATCATGGAAATGACGATGGTAAGACTTTGAATGGCAAGAAATACGCTGACACTGCCGCCTTTGAGTCCCAGAAAATAAAATGCCCATGAGATGGACAAGACAATGCCGGACGCAAGTACCGAAAGCCATGTGCTCATGGTCATATCACTGACCTGCCCGAAGCTGCCAGAAAAAAGTGCTGTTCCTGCAAAAGCCGCAAGAAGCACCGTATTTGTCACCGCACCGGTCACATAAGCATCGGCGTCCTTAATTCCGATTTTAGAAAGTATGGTTGATACACCGATAAACAGCGTAGAAATCACCGCAAGTAAAAGCCACATAAAAACAGGCTCCTTTCGTTTTGTTTCCAGTAGTTTAAACGAAAAAAGCCCGTTTTATGTCATTTTAATTACATTCTTTTCAGAAATACTTCATAGCCTCTCTTGGTTTCGTAAACGTCAGCTTTGCTGGTTACTTCCCAAGGTGCGTGCATGTTCAGTACCGCTACACCGCAGTCGATAACGTCCATGCCGTAAAGCGCCAGAATGTACGCAATCGTACCGCCGCCGCCGATATCGACTTTACCCAGTTCTGCCAGCTGATAGTGGATTCCTTCATCGTCCATGATATTTCTGATTTCAGCAATATACTCAGCGTTGGCGTCGTTGGAGCCGGATTTGCCGCGAGAACCTGTGAACTTACTGAATACCATACCGCGACCTGCAAAGGAAGCGTTTTTCTTTTCGTAAACGTCTGCGAAGAGCGGGTCGTAAGCAGCATTTACATCAGAGGAAAGCATTTTGGAGTTAGCCAGCACTCTGCGCAGCGTAAGCTCGCTATACTGCCCCATTCTATCAAGAAGTTCTGCTACTGCATTTTCAAAGAACTTGGATTCCATACCGGTTGCACCTACGCTGCCGATTTCTTCTTTATCTACCAGAATGCAGCATGCCGTTTTTTCTATATCTTCCACGTCCAGCAGGGCTTTCAGGGAAGTAAACGCGCAAACTCTGTCATCCTGACCGTAGGACATAATCATGCTGCGGTCAAGCCCTGTATCTCTTGCCTTTCCTGCCGGAACCACTTCCAGCTCAGCAGAGAGAAAATCCTCTTCTTCCATGTCATATTTTTCTTTTAATAGCTTCAGAATAGTTGCCTTTACAGCATCCTTTTCTTCACCTTCAAGGGGTTTGCTGCCGATGAGTACGTCCAGATTTTCGCCCTCGATGACAGAGCCCGCCTTCTTTTCCATCTGTTTTGCGCCAAGGTGCGGTAGCAGATCTGTAATACTAACGACAGGATCATTTTCATCTTCACCGATTACGACATTGACTACCTGTCCGTCTTTCTTAGCAACTACACCGTGAATGGCAAGAGGCATTGCTACCCACTGGTATTTCTTCACACCGCCGTAGTAGTGCGTATCCATGTATGCAAAATCGGAGTCCTCATAAAGCGGATTCTGCTTCACATCCAGTCTCGGAGAGTCTACGTGAGCGCCCAAAATGTTCATGCCGTCTTCGATATTCTTTTTGCCGATGTGAAACAGGGCAATGGTCTTGCCCATGCAAACCGCATAAACCTTATCGCCAGCCTTCAGACTTTCTCCAGCTTTGATTACGTCCGCCAGGTCTTTATAGCCCGCAGCTTTTGCCATTTCGATGGTATTCTTTACACATTCTCTTTCGGTCTTGCCTTTGTCTAAAAAATCCTTATACTCTTCGCAAAGAGTCTCAAGAGCCTTTAAATCATTTTCCTTATAGCTTTTCCAAGCGTTTGGTCTTTCCATTTGACATTACTCCTTTACTTCTTTCTATCCTTTATCTTAGCCCAAAGATTGAGATAATGCAAGGAAAGATTTTCCTTACGCCTCTTCGCCATTTTTTCCAAACCGATTTACCCCATAAACACCTGCAAGTACCAGCACCGTTGCTATAATCTGGGTTTTCGTAAAAGTTTCACCCAGATAAAATACTCCGCCAAGGACTGACGTTACGGAAGCTATGCTTGCGAAGGCGGCACGCTTTGTCGCACCGATGATAGAGATGGAATAATTTGCGCAAAGAAACGCAATCAGATTGCACCCTAAAGACAGATACAAAATGCACACCAAAAAACCGCTGTTATGTAAAGGCAGGGTCAGAAATTCGACAACCGTTCCGTTCATTGCATGTTCCACAAGGGCGCAGCCGGTAAACACTACCGCGCCGCTGACAATCATCGCATAAGTTTTTTCTGCACTGTTAAAGCCTTTGATATTCTGGGAAGTAATAGCGTACGCTGACTCGCTGCACATGGCAACAAGCAGAAACAAATATCCAAGGAAGCTGCTGGAAGTCGTCAGCTCACCACCCATTCCAATCATCACTGCGCCGGCTACAGTTACTACCATGCATGCAATCTGCAGCTTGGTCGGCTTATCCCGCAGAAATACTGCACTAAACAGCATAGTAATAATAGGAATGCAGGCAAGAAGCACTCCGCTTTCCGCCGCCGTAGTTCTCTGCACGCCCAGAGTTTCCATGATGAAATATAAAACCGGCTGAAAAAAGCTGAGAAGCAGAAGCGGCTTCAAATTTTTTCCTTTTAAATCGATTTTAATAATGCCCAGCACTGCGCAAATGGTCATGGCGAAAAACGCTACGATGGTACGCCACGACAGTAGTGTAAATACCGACACATCGTTGACGCACATTCTAATAAAAATAAAGCTTAGTCCAAAGAGAACTTCGCTGAAAACTGCAATAATAATTCCCTTGCTGTAAACGCTCTTTCCCTGATTCATGGCAATTCCTCCTAGCTCTAGCCAACTCTAGCTTATATTGTAGCATGAAGAAAAAAGCATTTAAAAGGGTGTAATTTTAGAATGATTGGTATAATACCTATTTCATTGGAAATTTTCTAAAACCATGCTATGCTGCAGCTTATCACAGTAAAGCCATGAATCCCTTCTCTTCCCCACGGCAAAGCGTGAATTCAATTTTGACATATTTTTCGTGCCTTTGTCATATCCTTCGTCTTGCCTCGCATTGACTTTTTCTGTCCCATCAAGTAAACTAAAGAAAACAAAAATCCCACTGGAGGTGTTATCATGAAAACCATCGGCATGATTGGAGGTCTGTCCTGGCATTCCTCTCTGCAAATGTACGAATACATCAATCACTATGTCGCAAATGCACTGGGCGAATACAACTGCGCCAAAATGGTTCTCGCCAACGTCAACCTGCAAGATGTTTTTATCACCCGCAAAGATGAACAGGAGCAGGTGCTGCTGGAAGGCGCACGCCAGATTGAAGCCGCAGGCTGTGATTATTATATTATCTGTTCCAACACCATGCACAGGCATGCTCCATTCCTGCAGGCGCACATAAAAACGCCGCTGCTGCATATCGCAGACGCCACTGCTGACGCAATTCTCGCAAAAGGTATTTCCTGTATTGGTCTCATGGGAACCCGTATCACCATGGAAGAAGATTTTTATCGCGGCAGGCTGGAGGAAAAAGGTCTGAAAGTCCTCATCCCCGAAGAAGACGACCGGGCGTTTATCGACAAAGTACTCTTTGAGGAAACTGGCTTTGGTATTGTCAAAGAAGAATCCTCAAAGAAATTTTACAGGATTGCCGAAAAGCTGACTGCTTCCGGCGCAGAGGGCGTTATCCTCGGCTGTACCGAAATCGGCATGCTGATGCAGCAGGAACACACCGAAATCCCACTCTTTGATACGACAATCATACACGGAGAAACCGCCGCAAAGATGGCGATTGAATAAACTAAAAAACAGCCGCTATCGAAACGGCTGTTTTGCTTATTTTCTTATAATATATCAATATGTTCCCCTGCCAGAGCTTTGTTCATACTTCTGACAGCGCAGAACTTTCCGCACATAGAGCAAGTATCTTCATGTTCTGGTTTTCGTTCCTCACGGATTGCCTTTGCCGTCTCAGGATCAATGGCGCATGCCCACTGTGCCTCCCAATCCAGCTCTCGTCTTGCATCAGCCATACGGTCGTCCATTTCACGAGCCCCGCGAACACCCTTTGCGATATCCCCTGCGTGGGCTGCGATTTTGGAAGCGATAATCCCCTGTTTTACGTCTTCCACGTTCGGCAGTGCCAAGTGCTCTGCCGGGGTTACATAGCATAAAAATGCTGCGCCGGAAGCTGCTGCGATAGCCCCGCCGATAGCAGAGGTAATATGATCGTAACCCGGGGCAATATCTGTCACAATTGGACCCAGCACATAAAATGGTGCGCCGCTGCAGATGGTCTGTTGCAGCTTCATATTCGCCGCAATCTGATCCATCGGCATATGTCCAGGTCCTTCTACCATTACCTGCACATCTTTTTCCCAGGCACGCTTTGTCAGTTCACCCAGACGCACCAGCTCTTCAATCTGGCAGACATCGGATCCATCGGCAAGACAGCCTGGACGGCAGGCATCTCCCAGAGAAATAGTTACGTCGTACTCTCTACAGATATCCAAAATTTCATCAAAGTACTCGTAAAACGGGTTTTCCTCACCGGTCATAGTCATCCATGCAAAGACCAGAGAGCCGCCGCGGGAAACAATATTCATCTTCCGCTTATGCTTTTTGATCTGATCGATGGTCTTTCGGGTAATGCCGCAGTGCAGCGTTACAAAATCCACGCCGTCTTCTGCGTGCAGTCTCACTACATCGATAAAATCTTTCGCAGTAAGCGTATCCAGATCCCGCTGGTAATGAATCACGCTGTCATAGATCGGCACCGTTCCAATCATGGCAGGGCATTCCGCTGTCAGTTTGCGGCGAAAAGGAATTGTATCTCCGTGAGAAGATAAATCCATGATGGCATGGGCTCCCATATTGACTGCCGCCATGACCTTTTCCAGTTCCACATCCATATCCTTACAGTCTCTGGAAACACCCAGGTTCACATTAATCTTGGTCTGCAGCATAGAACCGACTCCCTCCGGATCGATACATTTGTGATTTTTATTGGCGCAAATTGCCACTTTACCAGATGCCACAAGAGGCAGCAGTTCTTCTGTCGTCATGCGCTCTTTCTTTGCTACAATTTCAAGTTCCGGGGTTACAATCCCTTTGCGTGCAGCTTCCATCTGTGTTGCATATGCTCTCATTTTCGTTTTTCCTCCTTACGTATCTTCGGACATCTGCAGCCGCCGCAAAAAAACAAACTGCCAATGTCCCCGCAGGTCCATTGGCAGTAAATCGTCCATATTTCCCTACGTTGGCATTATCCAAATCAGGTTGCAGGTCGAAGCAGTATCAGCTCCCTCTCAGCCCATTACTATGAGCTCCCTTTTTTATGTTTATATATTTATCTTAGCACTGTATCTTACAAATTGCAAGAAATTCTTTACAATCCGATGCGGTGGCACGCGACTGCGGTATGCGTTACGCAGCTCGCCATCCGCAAGACGCATTTATCAGCCGCACTTAGAAAATCCACAGTTTCTGCAGATCACACAGCCGCCTTCATGTTCCACTACACTTCCGCATTCCGGGCAAGCATGAATCTCACTGGCAGATGCTGGTACTTTCTGGCTCTGCTGTGCAGGTACTGCTGCAGCAGTTGGTGCTACCGACGCTGCGGTTTCACCTGACTGTTCCTCAATAATCTTAGAAACTTTCATAATCACCCTTGCGATAGCGTCTGGACAGGATGTGCAGCCCATGCCCTGCTGTCTGATGGTAGACGGACATCTGATTCCCTTCAGCTGATCATAAACTTCCTGAATAGAGATACCGCTGCGCAGCGCTACCGATACCAATCTCGCTGTAGCTTCGCTCTGGCTTGGGCAGCCGCCGGCTTTTCCCGTACTGGTAAACACTTCGCAAATGCCGTTTTCGTCGTAGTTGGTCGTCACATAAAGGCTTCCGCAGCCGATTTTCATCTTTTCTGTAAAGCCGCGGGTTACGTCAGGACGCGGACGCGGTTCGATATGACCGTAGCGTTCCTCCTGGCAGGTCGGGCAAGCTGCCGCAGTCTGCGCAGATGCACCTTCTCTGTTTACCTTGCCGATATTAAGTACCTGCTCTTCTCTGCTGCCGTCACGATAAATAGTCACACCCTTGCAGCCTTCTTTGTATGCCAGAAGATATGCCTCTCGCACTTCGTTTCTGGTGGCTTCCTTAGGGAAGTTTACAGTCTTTGAAACGGCGTTGTCCGTATGGCGCTGGAAAGCTGCCTGCATTTTAATGTGGTCAATCGGCTTGATATCGTGTGAGCAAACGAAAACATCGCGCACTTCCTGCGGGATTTCCTCACAGTGAGCGATAGTTCCCTCTGATGCAATTCTGCGAAGCAGTCTGTCGCTATAAAGCCCCAGTTCTTTCAATTTCTCTGTCAGAACCGGATTCACCTCGATCATCTCTGTGCCATCCATAATATTGCGGATAAACGCATAGGCGAAGACCGGTTCTACACCGGAAGAACATCCGCCGATGATAGAAAGCGTGCCGGTCGGAGCGATGGTAGTCACCGTCGCATTTCTCATAGCAGCCCCATCCTTTAAAGTGCTGACCGAGAATAACGGGAAAGTTCCGCGCTTTGCTGCCAGCTTACTGCTTGCCGCATGACCTGCCGTATTGATATACCCCATGACTCTTTCAGCAAGCTCCACAGCTTCATCAGAATTATATGGAATACCCAGCATTAAAAGAGCATCTGCCCATCCCATTACGCCCAGTCCGATTTTACGGGACGCACGGGTCGTTTCTGCAATCTTATCCAAAGGATAATTATTGGCATCGATGACATTGTCCAGAAAATGCACTGCCTGCTCTACAGTTTCTCCCAAAAGACGGAAGTCAAATTCATAGCCCGTCAGCGTTTTTCTCAGCATCTTCACCAAGTTAATGGAGCCCAAGTTGCAGCTTTCATATGGCAGCAGCGGCTGTTCTCCGCACGGATTGGTACTTTCAATTTCGCCCTGCGTCGGGGTCACATTATCGCGGTTAAGCCTGTCCAGGAAAATAATGCCCGGCTCTCCGTTTTTCCACGCATGGTCAACGACAAGGTCGAAGACCTTTTCTGCGCTGAGATGTCCTACCGCTTGCTTTGTCTTCGGGTCGATGAGATCATAATCACTCTGGCTCTCTACCGCTTCCATAAAAGCTTCCGTAATACCAACACTAATGTTAAAATTTGTAATCTCTTTATTGTCTGCTTTGCAGTTGATAAAGTCCAAAATATCCGGGTGATCAATTCTAAGTACACCCATGTTAGCACCTCGTCTAGTGCCACCCTGTTTCACAGCCTCCGTTGCCGCATTGAATACCTTCATAAAGCTGATAGGTCCGCTGGCAACGCCGCCCGTAGATCTAACGGCTGATCCACTCTGACGAAGTCTTGAAAAAGAAAATCCCGTACCCCCACCAGACTTATGAATCAATGCCGCATTCTTTACAGAATCAAAGATTCCTTCCATACTGTCTTCCACCGGCAAAACAAAGCAGGCTGAAAGCTGCCCCAAAACTCTACCCGCATTCATCAGAGTCGGGGAGTTTGGTAAAAAGCGCAAATCCGTCATCAGTTCGAAGAACTGATCGCTGAGCGCCTTCGTATCTGTCGTGTTATCGTATTTTGCATCTGCTGCAGCGATGGTATCTGAAACTCTGCGAAACATACCTTCTACTGTTTCCGTCAGGTTACCTTCTCCATCTTTGCCCAGATATCGTTTTTCCAGTACTGTTAAAGCATTCTTGCTGATTTCTGAAATTGCCATATTTTCCTCCGCTATACACTTTATATATTGTCACAGAGATAATTATATCACTATATGTAGTGTATAGCAACAAGTTCTTCCAACAAATTCACGATAGCTTTATAAGAAGACTGCGCACGCCGCAATTTATCCTATTTCTTAAAAGACTAGCAGCGGAACGAAAGAAATCCTAAAATAGGTCAATTTCCCCTATTTTTTGTAGGTCAATTTGCCATAATAGTTCTAGAAAGGAGGCGTGACAGTGAATAGACTCAAAGAACTTCGAAAGAAAAAAGGTCTTACTCAGGTCAAAGTGCAAATCGAAACCGGTATAGACCAGGCTGACTATTCAAAGATGGAGCATGGCAAACGCTATCCTACAACGGAGCAGGCAAAGGAACTGTCCTTTCTCTTTGAAACCAGTCTCGACTATATCTATGGCATCACTGACGATCCCACGCCTTATCCCAGATCAAAGAACGCCGTACCGAAAAAGAAGCGAAAGGATTCAGAGCCTAAAATATAAAACCTCCAGAAGCTGCACCATACAGGGTGTCATCTGGAGGTTTTTGTTTTGTTTCAGGAATTATTTTACTGTCACTTTGCACGTTTTGGAAAGTCCGTTACTTGTTTTTACAGTTATGGTTGCTGTACCTTTCTTTTTCTTTGCAGTAACCACTCCTTTGCTGTTTACGACAGCAATAGTCCTGTCTGAAGAAGTATAGGTCAACTTTCTGCCGTTGACGCCACTCTTAGAAAGAGTCGCTTTCAAGGTAAAGGCTTTCCCCTTTGCGAGACTCTTCTTCGAATAGTTCAGTTTTAGACTGCTAACCGCATTAACAGTGCAGGTTGCTTTCACCAGTACATCATTTCCTGCTGCGTCCACCGCATATACCGAATAAATGCCCGGAATGGTTAGGGTTTTGCTGACCGTCCCATCTGCACTCAAAGAAAGCTTGGTGCCTGCCCCGCTTCGGAAGTAGGAAAGAGACTGACTGCCCCTAGCATATCGCACAGTTGGCAAAAGACCACTGTCATCGCTTGCTGCGATTTTCAGTTTCTGTTTATAGGAACCGCTGATTTTAGATACCGATGCTTTTAGCTGCGGTGCCTTGACATCAATCTGATAATCATCTTCACTGTAATCTGTCAGCGACTTATATAAATCCAAAAATCTTCCCGACACCACTCTTCCGTTTAGAGAACTCTTTCTCTGGGCGCCGGAAAGAAGCAAATGGCGGATACCTGCTGCGCTGATATCTTTATAGTAGGAATGCAGCACCGCTGCCGCCCCCGTTACAAAAGGAGCCGCCATGGAGGTTCCTGACATATCATCATATTTATTGTTAGGAATTGTACTGTGAATCACGGTTCCTGGCGCCGCAATATCTACAGATTTACTGCTGTAATTGGATCTACTGTTCAGTCTGCCATTGCTCTGTGCATTGCCGACACAGATTACATTGCTCAAGTCATAGCAGCCCGGATAAATCGGCTTATTGTCCAGATTCAGTCCATCATTTCCTGCTGCGCAGACAAACAGCATATCTGATGCCGCAATGGTCCTATACAAAGTCTCATCGTCGACATAGGAACCCATGCTCAAGTTGCAGATATCTGCACCGTTTCTCTCTGCATAGCGAATAGCTCTAACCACATCGTAGCTGTCTCCAAGTCCCTTCGGACCTTCCAGTACCTTTAAATCCATGATGGAAACTTTGCCTGTAGCAGAGGCAATTCCGGCAATCCCATTCCCATTATTAGTAGCTGCGCCGATAATGCCTGCACAGTGAGTTCCATGGGCATAGTAGTTGTTGATTGCGCCATCGCTGAGAGGTCTGTTTTTGGCAAAATCATATCCATGAACATCATCCCGATAGCCGTTTCCGTCATCGTCCTTATCATTTCCTGGGGTTTCTCCAGAATTTACCCAGATATTTGCAGCTAAATCGCTATGCGTATAGTCCATACCGGTGTCGATAACTGCCACTACAGTTTCGCTCATTTCATTCAGATGTTCCATGATAAAATCATAGCTTTCTTCAAAACCGATATCCACGCCGGTTTCTTCATTATGCAAGCCCCACTGCAAGCCATAAAAAGGATCATTAACCCTTGTCGCTTCATATACAAAATTCGGCTGTACAGAAAAGTTCTCTGCCTGCGCCTCCAAATCCTCTCTAATCTGATCTTCTGTAATACCGTTTTTGACCTTAATCAGTGCCAAATCGGTTCCATCAAAGCTGATGTCCTCTACATAAGACGGCAGCTTCAGCTCTGACAAATCTGAAGTGGCTGTTAAGATATATTCCTGCTTTCTGACCTCTGCAGAGGTATCTCCTGCTGTATCCGTACCAAAAGAAATCACCGGCACCATAGTTACACCCAGTGCCATGGCTAAAAATAAAACTATGCCTTTTTTCTTTAACCTTTTCATTCTGTTGCCTCCGATTTTTCGCTTCTTTTCTCCTCCATCCGCTCCTCTTTTGCAATATTGACTGCCTTGATGTGCGGCATTTTATGATTCGGATCGGTGAGGAATACGTACAAATATATAGTCGCAATCCCTACCAAAACAAAAGCGTCTTTATAAAGCTCTCTGCTAATCAGCACAGCCGCCATTCCCATGGTTGCACTAACGCCGTAAAGCATCAACACAGCTCTTCGCTGTCCGTATCCCGATGCCATCAGCCTGTGATGCAGATGACCTTTGTCCGCTTCCATAATCGGTCTTTTATTTACAAGCCTACGTAAAATAGCAAAAAACGTATCAAAGATTGGAATTCCCAGCACCACGACCGGCACTACAACTGCAATGATGGTCGACCGTTTCAGCGGTCCTACCACCGACAGAGCAGCAATCATAAACCCGAGAAACAGCGAGCCTCCGTCTCCCATAAAAATCTTTGCCGGAAAAAAGTTAAAGGGCAAAAATCCCAAACATCCGCCGGCAAGAGTCAGCATAGCAAGGCAAACAATCATCATACCATACTGATCTCCATGAATATAGGCAACATAGGCAATGCAAAGGGCAGAAATCGCTGCGTTTCCAGCCGCAAGTCCGTCCAGTCCGTCAATGAGGTTGATGGTATTGGTAATCCCTACAATCCAAAGCACCGTCACGATAAAGCAGACCACTTCCCCGAAAAGGAGCTTTCCTTCTCCAAAATAGTTTGCAATGAACTTAATCCGAAGCCCCATATAATACATCAAAATCGCAACCAAAAGCTGACCGCCGAACTTCAGTTTCGCGTTCAGATTCTTTAAATCGTCAACCACACCCAGAATATAGATCATAGTGCCGCCAATCAAAACCGGTATCATCTTTTCATTATCGCCTGCATAAATTGCAAGAGAACCGATAGTTCCCACGAAGATTGCCAATCCACCAAAGCGAGGCATTGCCTTGGTATGCATCCTTCGTCCGTCTTTCGGCACGTCAATCGCACCGATTTTAGGAGCAATCTTAATCGCAACCGGCGTAAACAAAAGTGCCAGCGCAAAAGCTGTTACAAAAGCCGCCAGTAGCGTCAGTCTCGTAATTTCCATAAATTTGTTATCCTTCGTACTTGTATTCTATTAGTCCAGCATGACGATCTTAAGACCCGCTTCATCTAAAATCTCTACAGAAAGCTCATCTGGATAACCCTCTTTTACCACAATGCGTTTAATTCCTGCGTTGATGATCATCTTTGCACAAATTACGCAAGGTTGATTGGTAACATAGATGGTCGCATCTTCGATGCTCTGGCCCAGCGTTGCCGCCTGGATAATCGCATTCTGTTCCGCATGAAGCGCTCTGCAAAGCTCATGGCGCTGTCCCGATGGAACTCCCATCTTCTGACGCAGGCAGCCACCCTTTTCGTCGCAGTGGGCAATGCCTCTGGGCGCGCCGTTATATCCTGTGGCCACAATATGCTTGTCCTTTACAATAACTGCTCCAACCTGTCTGCGCAGGCAGGTAGAGCGCTTTGCTGTCAACTCTGCCATCTGCATAAAATATTCATCCCATGTAGGTCTGTTATCTTTTGCTAAAATCTTCGTATCAGCCATGATCGTCGTTCCTTTCTTTCATTGGTTTTTCATCGTAATATATTTCCACCAGGTACAAGCCCTGGGGTGGTGCTGTGTGCCCCGCTCTCTGTCTGTCTGCCGACTGCAGAATTGCCGGAATGTCCTCTGCAGACTTCTTCCCTTGTCCAACTTCTACTAAAGTACCCACAATAATCCGCACCATATTGTAGAGAAAGCCATCGCCGGTCACCTCTATGTGCATCTCTCCTGCCACAGGTTCTTTGATCTGAAGGTCATATATCGTGCGCACGGTAGTCTCGCGCACGGTTCCCCCCGCAGCCTGGAAACAAGCAAAGTCATGAGTTCCCTCGATAAAAGCTGCTGCCTTACGCATAGGCTCTGCTGCCAAAGCGGCTTTCAGGTGGTAACAGTAATTTCGCGAAAACGCGCTGGCTGCGCTGCCATGTCTTAAGATATACCGATAAGTCTTCCCCTTGGAGTCAAACCGTGCATGAAAGTCTGCCGGCATTTCTTCTGCCCTGATAATCCGCACATCACCACAGGCGTATCCGCTTCCCAGACTCCCCGCCAAATAGTTATTGACTGCCAGAGGGATTCTGTCAGTAGGAATCCCAAACTCACCCCGGAAAGACGCCCGCTGGGAAAGCGCATGCACACCGGCGTCGGTACGACTGGTACCGTTTATCTGTACCGGCTTTCCGCATACATGGCTCAGCGCCTTCTCCAGTTCGCCCTGCACCGTCCGCACGCCAGGCTGTCTCTGCCAGCCGGAGAAACCTGTTCCGTCATATTCAATCGTCAAAAGAATATTTCTTTCCATGTTTGATTCTAATGCCTTACTTTCTCGGAAGCTCAATCTGCTTGTTGTCCTTAGACTCTCTGTACAGGGTAAATTTTCTTCCGATGGCCTGAACAAACTCTGCTCCCAGTTTCTCAGCAATCTCGTTGGCGGTTTCTTTCGGGCTCAAAGTGCAGCCCTCCTGAATCTTCACTTTTACCAACTCTCTGCAGTAAAGTCCGGTGTCAATTTCCTTGACGATATTCTCCGTCAGTCCCTGTTTTCCAATATATACCGTAGGGTCTGTGGTCTGTGCAAGTCCTCTCAAAAAACTCCTCTGCTTGCTTGTAATCATAAATCTATCCTCATTTCATCTTAATTCTGCATTCAATCCGTTATAGTATACCATAAAACTTGTCACTTTGTGCGAAGAAAACGTAAAGTTTAGAAAAAAAAGAGGACGCTGTCTGGCGTCCTCCTTTCATTATACGGTTATTATTTCTTTGTCCAAAGTCTGTTTGCGTATTTGCACTGTTTCAGCGCTGTCTTTGCAACCAGCTTTCCGTCTTTATCATAGACCCTGATCTGAACCTTGTAATAATACATCTGACCTTTCTTACCAATTGTATTGGTGTAAGTATTACCTGTCTTTGTCAGCATGCTCTTGTAACCCGCTGCCTTCTTTGTGGAACGGAAGTACATGTATTTTACAGTATATCCCATTTCCTTCAGTTCTTTAATCGCCTCGGTTGTGGTCTTGTCTGCCTTGACAGTAACCTTCACGTTTTTCTTGCTGGTCTTAGCAGAACGCGCAGTCAGCTTCATCTTGGAAATCAATCCTGTTACTGCTTCAGGACCTGGGTCAAGCGGTGTGTCTGGATCTTCAATATCGGTATCATCTCCGTTACCTCCGCCTATAATACCGCCTGCTGACGGATCCTTCTGATAATCAGCAGTGTAATACCAGAGAATTTCATCACCATCATGGACTTCCCAACTGGTCAGTCCCCTGTCAGGCAAAATGCCATTGACCTTATAGAGCCAGCCAGAATTTGCGCCCACGGTCATTTCTCCCAAGGTCACGCCGTCTTTAGTCATAGACTTTACATAGCCCTTTTCAGCGCCTACCTGCGTAATTCCGCTACCGTCCAGCGCTTTTACAAAGGCATGGTAAACAGTGCTGCCTTCTTTTACGGTGACGGTTTTCTTTTCCAGCCACATACCGTTATGACTCTCAACGCTTACAGACACGGTGATATCCTTGTGACTGTCATCCGGTGCCGGCGGTACCTCTACAGTGCCCTGACCGGTTGCATGACCTGGACTAACAGCTGCATTCCCAAAGTCATAGAAGTTGTACGCATTCTGTCCGTCATACTTTTCCAGTGCAATCAGTGCACGGAAACCCTGTTCCGTCGCCAGAGCATTATCACTGCCTCCGTAGGTAAACTTCAGTGTTTCCTTGTTGACATAGCTCAGCATGCCATCCACGACGCTGGCGCCAGAGGCTGCTTTCCATGCAAATGGATTTTCACCTGCTGCCAGAAGTCCGATGATCACCATAGCGTCTGCATTGGCATTGCCAAAGGAACCGTTATCCTGCTGCGCCGTTTTCAGCGCCGCAAGAATCTGTTCTACGACCGCCTTCGCCTCTGCGTCTGTATCACAGTAAGGTGCCAGAGCCGCCAAAGCTGCTGCTGCCGTGTCTACATCGTGGTAGGTCTCGCCATTCCACTGATAGCTGAACAGTCCGTCCTGCATGTTGTCCTTCAAAATCTGTACCAGAGCGTCCCTCTGACCATCGGTCAACTTTACATTGCCCTGATATTCACTAAGCAGAATCCAAGGCGCACCGTAATAGCCACCCTGCAGAAGATCCATAGCAGTCAGCTTCTTGCTGTTGTCAATCGGAGTCAGACTGTTGACTTCGTAAAGTTTGCTGCTGTCAATACCCATAGCGCGCAGCACGATTTCCAGTCTTGCTCGATCAGAAGCAGTTGCCTCATCGCCGGCAGCCTCTGCAATCAGCAGGTTCAGTGCATTCTGCAGCGTTTCTTCATCGGTCTTTGCCGTCTTTCCTTCTAAAGTCTCATAAACCGCCATATCCATTACGGTCCATCCATCACTGGTCTTTTCATAAGAGGCAGCGATTGCATCCATCAGTGCAGCTCTCTTTTCACCGCTGACAGGAAGCACTACTGTCATCTTCTTAGTATAGGTGCCGTTTACCTCGTCAGTCAGCTTCAGTTCCACCGGAATGATAATCGGTTTTTCCGTATCATTGTTCATCCTCAAAGTCAGGCTCTCACCTCCGGCAAGATACTTATCATAAGCACTATCTACAGTGTAGACCGCTGTAATCCCCTCTTCCGGTGTTTCTCCCTCTTTCAAAAGGGTCAGTACAGTTACTGCTTCTACAGACTCAGAAACCGATAAATTATCATATTTCTTCGCTTCATCCTCTAAATTCTTTATTGAAAGATTTACGCCGAACATTTCGTACAGCTTTTCACTGACGTCTTTCATAGTTGAAAGCGTCATATCGCTTAGTTTTTCCTTCTCTGCCTCGCCGGTAAACTTGCTCTGATTTCCGCAGATATTCAGCACACCATCTGCGCTTACGCAGTTTCCGTAAGCATCCTTTATGGTTACCTGATTTGCCATACCAGAAAGCTGACCGCCTAGTTCGCCTGCAAAACCTGCATTATAACCCTGTCCCGACGTTCCATTTACAATAACCTTTCCTGCACCGATGACAAAGTCTGCTTTGCTGATTGCGCCGGCAAAGCTTCCTGTGTATTCTGTACCAGTAACAGTACCAATACTGTAGCAGTTCTTTACGGTTCCGTCACTGAATCCTGCAAAGCCGCCGGTGTGGTTTTCACCTGTTACATCGCCATCTGCATGGCAATTGTAGATATCGCCGGTGTTATCTCCTACAAAACCGCCAGTATATACGCCTTTTTCTGCCGTAACTGTACCGACAGCCGCACTTTCTGTAATGATACCGCCGTTTTCGCCGACCAGACCGCCGACCTTGTAAAGACCTGTCACAGCAACATCAGCACTGCACTTGTCGATAGCACTTGCAATAGTAAAGAGCGTATCTTTGTCATACTCGCTGCAGTTCTGCCCTACAAGACCACCTGCGCCGCCCGGATTCTTTCCAGCTGCGCTGACTTTTCCGCTGACCGTGCAGTTTCCAATCAGATTTGCCTTATTGTTCGCAACATCTTCTTTATCAAGCTGCGCACCTGCAATACCTACAAGACCGCCGACCTGATTCTCTCCAGTTACATCCACATTCACAAGGTGCAGATTCTTAATCGTCGCACCATAGATCACATTGAAGAAACCTGTTCCGTTTCCGCTGCCTACTATTTTCACATTGGAAACAGTATAATTTTGCCCGTCAAAGACGCCGGTAAACGGAGTGTTTCCACTTCCAATGCCGGAGAAGTCTGCACCTGCAAAATCCAAATCACAGGTCAAACGATAATTCTTTGACAGCGTATCTGCGTCACTGCTTGCCGCCAGAGCCTGCAGTTCTTCAACAGATGAAATATCAATCCATTCAATCGCTTCGCCCTTTGTCAAAGCATCCCAGGTCGGTCCTTTGAAAAGATTTTCTGTGGTGCCTTCGTACCACAAAAGCTTATCGCCGTCCTTGACATTAGCAAGGGAGGCGCTGACATTGGAAAGCTTGTCGTTAATACTAAACATCCAACCATCCGGAGATTCCACAGCATAATCATTGATGGTGTGAATATACCGTCCGAAGGTTTCTGTCGTTTTATAAGCATAGGTCAGCTTTTCCTGTTCCACTGCAGCATCCATCAAATCGACTACTCGTGTATTTCCGTTGCTGTCCATAGTAACAGAAATTTCATCACCCAGCTGTGAGAAAGTATAGCTGTTCTTGTCGTAAACCGCTAACGCAATCTTTACTGTAATCTCAGTCGTCTTTGCCTTTTCAGGTGCCTTTACAGCAACCAGATATGGCATACCGTCGTTCTTTTCTTTATCCTGTGCAAAAATACCTCTGCCTTGATCCAAAAGGCGCAGGAAAGCGTTTTGACGCAGCTCGTCTGCTGTTTTAGCCTGCGCATAATCATCCGGCAAAGACTCACTGCTATAGTAGCAGTTTTTCACTTCTTCACTGATATCGGTCGAAAATGCCGAATCTGGCTTTCTCGGACTGATAAAACCATGACCTTCGGTGCCGCTTGCAACAGTCACTTTACCCGCAGCGTAGCAATTTTCATAGATATTACCTTCAAATACAGAACTTCCCACAAAACCGCCAGAGTAGCTTCTTGCAGAAACATTGCCCAGCGCAAAGCAGTCACGAATGGTTCCGCCATAGCCCAGACCCAAAAATCCGCCTGCATATTCGCTGCCCGTGGTTACATCCATGGAAGTCCAGCACCGCTCAATGACAGCCCCCTCTTCATTAGCACCAACAAAGCCAGCATGACCGGTTGCAGAACTAGCGTTAGAAGTCAGGCTGCCGCCTTCCACATAAGAGTCTCTGATAACACCATAGTTTCTGCTGACCATACCGCCCAGCACCGCACCAGTATCCGCAGTAATATTACAGTTGATAACACCGCAGGAAGCGATGGTACCAAAGTTGTTCAGCGCCACAACTGCCGCATTGTCAGAGAACAGCACGTTGGCATTTTCGATGGTTAAATCGTATACCAGCCCTGTTGCACCGATATAGGCAAACAGTCCTGCGTCATTGTTGCTCAAAGTCAACCCCTTGATTTTGTATCCGTTACCATCCATGGTTCCCATAAACCGGTTGGTCACGTTACCGATGGACTTGGTCTTTGTCTGGTCTGCTGCTGCAAGTTCTGCGAAGTCGATGTCTGCTGTCAGATAATATTTCTTGCCCCAAGCGATTGTCTGCTGGCTGGTCTTATCTTCCTGGCTTACCGCTTTGTCTTCCACATTGGCAAGGTCAATCCACTCTTTTGCAGAAGAAATCGCAATCCAGTCAGATCTATCTGTATCCGCACCCGGAATTTCCGGATTTCCAACCACATATTCAGGGCTGTACGCAGACTGCGCACTCATAGCGTAGCCCGCAATCATGCCGTTTTGTCCCGATTCTGCACGAACTGCAAAAGCGTATCGCTTATCAGCTGTAAAATATCTGCCGAAATCGGCACTGGTAGCATCCGGCGCCAAAAGTTCCTGCGTCAGCACGGTATATGTCGGATTTTCTTTAGTACCTGTGACCTCATACAAAATCAAAGAAAGGAAATCCGCTTTTTCGCTGTCAGAGGACCATTTTGCGACAGCGCCGTCCCATCTCAGATTGTACGGTTGTCTCAAATGGTTATAGCATGCATCTTCGTTTTCTGCATTTAGATCAGCTGCCATCGCTGTATCTAAAAGGATCATCTCAGGTGTTACGTAGTTACTATCCTCTTCTGCCACAGGGTTTACTGTTACATAATAACGCCCTTCACCGGCTTCTATAATATCTTTGCTGAAATCATACGTTTCTTCAGTGACACCTGACACATCCTTGATCTTCTCCACTCCTGGCACATAGTAACCCAGAGCGATATCATGCTTGCCATCGTTCACAAGTCCCAGCAGAAATTCTGCCCGTTTATTCTCAGCGCTTTCTGTCTTTCCATCAGCTTCCTTTGCCTGCTGTACTGCATCTTCCAGCTGCTCAAAGAAGGCATATTCAGCTTCGGTCATGGCATCAATAATCTTCTGTTCATCAATGCACATCAGTTTCTGTCTTGCATTTAAAGCTTCACTGCGAAATTCTGCCAATTCCTCTTCCGATAGATTTTTCCATACAAAGCCTTCCCTCCAAAGGGATAAAGTATAGCTTTCTGCATGGGCTACTTTATCCCATCTTACGACCTGCCGATGAAGACGCATCATACCTTCTTCCAGGCTGTCAGGATTAAGGTACCTTTCCTCAAAAGCTTCCCAAGCTACATTCTGTGCCGCTTCCAGGGTGATCGGAGCCTCTGGTTCACTTGCTTTCTGCCAAGCCAGGATTGGATATCCATCGTTAGTGCCCGCTGCAGTTTTCCAAAGTACCGGCTGCCTGTCACCGTTCAATGTATCCGCCAATTCCTGCAGCTGCGCTGCACTTACTGCCTGCGCCTTGCTGTCTGCAGAAAGGGTATTCAGATAGTAAATATCCGCTATAGAAGCACTGTAACTGCTCACTGTACCAAAGGCTGCGTTTCCGCCATTTACCTGTCCTATGGTATAGCCTTTTTCAATGTCAGCAGCTGCATAAGCGACCAGACCGCCCACATTGCCGCTGGTACCAGTAACTGTGCCTGTGTTGTAGATGTCGGAAACTTTGCCATTGGCATGACCGATGACGCCGCCTACATTTTGCTTTCCGGAAACTTCGCCTGCATTATAACAAGAAGATACGACTGCATAATAGTTATATCCAGTAATGCCACCGATCTTTTCTGCCTGACTGCCGCTGATGGTTCCATAGTTAGAGCAGTTTTCCACGCTTCCGTCTTCCACTTCACCTACAATACCGCCGACATAATATTTATAGGCAGTTGCTGTTAGCGTAACATTTGCATAGTTATGGCAGTTTACTATATCAACATAATCACCATAACCCAGGATTCCGCCCACAAAGCCGTAGCTGCTGCTGACGTCGCCTTCTATTGTCAGATTTTCAATCACCGCATGTTTACTGCTGGTACCCTTGATATAACCGAAAAGTCCCGCATAATTGCTGTCTTTTTCGACTTTCAGACCAGTAATCTTATGCTCTGCACCATCAAAAGTGCCTGCATAGTTACAGCTTGTCGTGCCAATAGGCTGCCAAAGATTTTCGCCCAGATTGATATCATCGGTCAAAACCGCATCATAATTCTTGCCGGTTCCGTTATTGACCTGTGCTGCAAACCACGCCAGTTCTTCTCCGGTAGAAATCTGATATACGCCATCCTTCTGCACCGGTTCATCCATTGACTCCCCGTCCCAGGCAGTGGAAATCACCATAAAGACAGGTACAGCAGTATCGCTGTCTTTGATGGATATGGTTCCTTTGACGGTTGCATAGCCTTTTGCCTTTACGGTATATGTATAGGTTCCTTCCGGCAAAAGGTAGCTTCCATCTTCTTCTGCTGCCATGATATTTTCGCCGTTCATCACCGTGATAACCGCTGTCACACCGTCAGGGATTCCCATAAAGGTTACACGATAGCGCAGTGCATCCTGCAGAATGATATTCTCTGAGATGCCGGTTTCACCAGCTTCCGCCGTCACGTGAATGGTTCCAGTTTCAGTAGTTTTTCCGAAGGCTTCTGCCGTATATTTGTAATCTCCTTCTGTCAGGGAATAAGTGTAAGTTCCATCTTTTTCATCTGCTGCTGCAACGGTTTCTCCTTCAGCATCTTTTAAAATCAGCTGTGCGTCCTTAGGCTCCACCGATAACACTACCTGGTATCTTGGCGTGGTATCCTGCCAGCTTAAAATCGGATATCCATCGTTAATCTGTGGTTCCATATCTTTTAGGAACCCTGATCCCAAGAGCGCCACAAAATCACCTGATTTTAATTCCGCATCGGTCTTTGCTTCTGCATTGGTGTCACTTCCGACAATATCCAGATAATACAGATTGCTAACCGCTCCAGAATTTTTCTTTCCCACTGCAGGGTGTGTATCGGAGCCTGTTGAAATCACGTTTCCTATAGTATAGCAGTTGGTCACCGATGCGCTGTAGTCGTCAATCAATCCAACTAAACCGCCCGTCTGACCTACTGTATTAATCACATCACCTCTATGGTAACAATCTGTGATCGTTGTTGCATAATAGATTCTGCCAACCAGACCTCCAACATTAAAGCCATTACCGCTGACAGTTCCTAGATGTGCGCAGCCCGTCATTGTCAGCATGCGTCCGCCGACATAGCTGACTAAACCGCCGACATGCCCTTTACCGCTTACATTAACACTGCTCAGACAATTTTCTATTACAGTATTAGCCCCTGTCTGCGCTGCCAAGCCTGCTGTATAGTCTCCGCCTTTTACACTTCCGCTAATGGTCAAATTTTTTATCTCTGCTTCACTGACATATCCGAATAGCCCCTGATAACTGCTTTCAGAATCAATAAAGAGTCCGGAAATCGTATGTCCGTTGCCGTCAAAGACCCCCTTGAACGTTCTGCTGCTGGAACTTCCAATCGGCGTCCACTGTTCTTCTCCTAAATCGATGTCCTTTGTCAGAATGACCTGCATTCTGCTGTTATAAACGCCGTTGACTTCCTGTGCCAGCCATGCCAAATTTGCTCCGCTTGCAATTTCATAGAAGCCGTCTGCATTTTTATTAGGCGCTTCCACATCATCGCTGCCACCCCAGGCAGTCTTTGCGGTCAGCGGAATGGTGATAGTTTTTGTACCGTCAGCTGTTTCTTCCGCTAGACTGATTTCGCCTGTTACTTTCGCATAATTACTGCTTCTAAAATTATAGCTGTAGTCGTATCCAACAGGCAATTTATAAGTCAAGCCATCGGTTTCCGGCTCTATTGACCTATCACCTGCTGTTACGGTCAATTTGCCATTTTCAATTTCCTGTCCGTAGAACTCATCGTCATAATTAAAAGTAACTGTGTATATAGGGTTTGCTTTTAACGCAATTTCCGTCTCTTTTGCAGCTCTGTCAATTGTGACTTCGCCTTCCTTCGGAGCATAGCCAAAGGAGCTCACTGCATAGGTATACGTACCGTTTACTACTTCGTAAATGTGCTTCTGTGCATCCTTTGGCGTCAGAGCTTCTCCATCAGCATCCTTTACCAGAAGGTCTGCTTCCCCCGGAGCCAGACTGAAGGACATATCATAAACATTTTGTTCCAGCGTAATCTTCTGAGTGATGTCTTTTTTGCCTATGACGATAGTGCCTTCCCTGTCGCCGTAATCTGTAATGTCATCTCTCTGAGACACACAGTAAGAATGAGAACTTCCTGATGGAAGAGATGAGAAGGTGTACACGCCGTCTTCGTTTTCTTGCTGTTCTTCACCGTCAAAGATGAGTTTAGCATTTTCCGGCACTAACTGCAGAGTGATACTGTAAGTAGCATTGGGATCCTGCCATTTCAGAATCGGATAGCTTCCCGTCTGATTCTGAAAGCTGCCGCCCAGTTGTCCTGCAAGACTCTCCATTTCTTTTGTAGATTTTCCCTCAATAACTGCCGATCTCAGATTTGTTGCTTGATCTCCTGTATACTTCGTACTGTCATAGTAACAGTTTTCAATATCTACAGCACAAGAAGAAGATCCAGCATAGGCAAATCCATAAAGATACGCATCTTTTCCTACCATGTCCGCTGCTGCATAAGAATTTTTTATAGTACGAGTATATGCGCTGTACGAATTACCAATCTGTCCAATAAGTCCCGCGCCTGACCCGTTTTTTGTGTCGATGGAAACATCCGCATAACAATCTGCCACAGTCCAGCTGCAGTAGCCGCTGATATTTCCCACAAGTCCGCCCAGATAGGAAGAACTGTATGCGTAGCTGCCCGCTGTCAGTTCTGCCCTTGCAAAGGAGCTTTCTATGGTGCAATTATCTCCGATATAGCCAACTAAACCGCCCATATTAACCGCCTGACTGGTGGTACACACAATAGTTCCATTTAAAACACCGCAATTACTGATACTCGCAGCGCCGCTTATTTTTCCTGCCAGTGCGCCAACGCCATAGCCGGAGCCGCTGGATACTGCATTGGTAATACTGCAATTCTCCAGCATTACTCCGGTAACCTCTGCGCCGCTTCCCAGTTCTGCAAACAGTCCGGTATTTCCCGAAGACGTAATGCTGAGATTTTTAATCGCAAATCCGCCTCCGTCAAAGGTTCCGCTTCTCAAGCCGTTAATCGGCCGCATATCGATACCCTCCATATCGATATCCGCCGTAAGACGATAACAGCCGGTCAGTGTGGTTCCACCCAGCGATGACAACTGCTGCCCGTCAGAAATTAAATAAGGATCTGCTTCTGTACCCGATCCTGTTATCTCTGATACAGTCTGTGCTTCTGGTATATCTGCAGCAAAAACGCCTGCCGGCGCCATACTGATCAGCATCGTCACGATTAGAAACACTACCAGAAAACGGTTCCCTGTTTTTCTTCTCATGTCCTTTCCTCTCTTTCTTCAATTCATCATTTATCTAAACACCTTACCGGTGATCTATACAAAATAAAAAGACTGTAAAAAAGCATTCTCCACTTTCTCACAGTCCGTATTCCTGTACAAAAAATACTTCTAAATGTTCCTCCGACATCTACAAGTTGTCCTCTCGTGCATGTCTCCTGGCTCAACGCTAAACCGTTCTGTCTTCCTTCCCAAAAGCCATATTGGCTCCAGTGGCATTATAGGCAGAACTCACGTCTCACAGTGGCGGGACCGCGCAGGACTCTCACCTGCTTCCATCTTAGCTTTCTCAAGACGAAGTACAAACACTTAAGTCTTGGAAAGAACACGAAATTATTCTGACATTTTATTCAATTGTAATATATTCTACCCTTATCAGAGAAGATTGTCAAGGCTCTTTTATAGGAGCAGTACCGGCATGTAATCCCACAAAAAAATCAAATGGATTGCCGCGGCCAGTGCAATATACGGCGCCATCGCAACAGTATCAGTGCGTTGGATTTTCTTTCTCACAAGAAGCCAGATTAGATGCCCAGCACTAAAGAGTATAGTCATCACAAATATCAGCAGTATTCCCCGAAGGCCGGCAATCAAACCCAGCGCCGCAAAAAGCTTGATATCTCCGCCTCCAAGAGTATCCCTGCAATACGCCAGCTTGCCAAGTAGTGCAGTGGCACCCATAATACCAAATCCGGCAAGCCCTCCATACAAACAGTCTTTCCATCCATCATGAAAGGCAATAAATCCCATGGCGGTTACCGCAAGAAGCAGTACCAGCTGATCCGGTACAATGCGGTACTTCGCATCAGCCACGGCAATCTCCAAAAGCAGCCAAAGACTGCAAACTGCCGCCACCGCAAACTGCCAATCGTCTATTACCAATTTAATATCGATGACGACAAACAGCATGGTAAGTATAAACTTCCATGGGTAACTTTTGATGCGCTGTGTATATGGATCTTTCAGTGCATCGGATGGCTCCTCGTCATAGTCGCAAAGCCACTGCGCCGGCATTTTGTTAAAGAAATATACTGCGCCGTTTCCTGCGAAAACGCCGACCAGAATCGCCGCAAGACATTTTATAATTATGATTAATGTATCAGTCATGTTTTTTCTCTCTTTCTCACTTGGTATCTTACCACAAAATTGCATCTCGCAAAACAAGTTTCTGCGTCTTTCTACGTATAAGCGATTCGCCTTCTGCACATAGTATCAGTAACTTTATTTGATTGCGAGGAATTTATCATGCAGGACAAACAAGGTCTTGGACTTTTTAAACTAACTTTTTTTGCCATCGGTACAACGCTGGCAAGCGGCGTTTTCAACATGTTCAGCGATATGGCAAGAAACGGCGCAGGCACTCTTTCTGTACTTATTGGCTGGGCCATCGCCGGTATCGGCATGTACAGCCTTGCCATGTGCTTCAACAGGCTCAGTATCGTAAGACCCTCTCTAAAAAGCGGCATTTTCGCCTATGCAAAAGAGGGTTTCGGCGCTTACATCGGATTTAATTCCGCCTGGGGCTATTGGATTAGCGCGATTTTATCGCAAGTGTCTTTTGCGACTCTGCTCTTCGCTGCGCTAGGTCAGTTCATGCCCCTGTTTGCCGGCGGCAACAATCTGGCTTCCATCGTCTGCGCATCTATTGTGATTTGGGGCTTCACTTTTCTTGTGATGGGCGGCGTGCAGGAAGCGGTTACTATTAACACGATTATCGTCATCGCCAAAATCATCCCCATTTTTGCATTTATTCTATTTGTTATTTTTCTCGGTGCTTTTGATCTGGATATTTTTCTGGACAATTTTATGGGCGAGGATACCGGCTATTCCCTGGGCAAACAAGTGCTGGAAACCACCTACACTACAGTTTGGATTTTTACGGGAATTGAGGGAGCGGTCGTCATTTCCGCCCGTGCAAAATCGACTGCTGTCTCTGGGAAAGCCACTACTCTTTCCTTCCTGTCACTGCTGATTCTCTATGTACTGATTTCTATTCTCAGCATGGGTATTATGCCAAGAAGCGAACTTGCCTCTCTGGGCGACCCTGCTATGGCTGGACTTCTTTCCTATGTTGTCGGACCTTTCGGTGCAACCCTTATCAACATCGGTGTAATTATTTCCATCGCCGGTGCCATGTTTTCTTATACGATTGTTACCGCCGACAGCGCCTATGCGCCAGCCCTGCAGGGCTGCTTTCCTGCTTTTCTCCGGAAGGAAAACCAGCGCCATGCGCCCAGCGGTGCGCTGCTTCTCACCGCAGCCATCATCCAGGTGCTGCTGATTATCATTTATTTCCAGTCTTCTACCTATCAGGCGCTGTATACCCTGGCAACCAGCGCCATTATGATTCCATTCGTGCTCTCTGCCCTGTACTGCCTGAAAACCTGCTTTGAAGACAGCCGCACCGGACACAGGACTGCCGGTTTCAAAGACTGGTTCATTTCTACACTTGGCGTCATCTACGGCTTCTGGATGCTGTACGCCACAGGTATCAGCAATATCATCATCTCAGCCCTGATGTTTGCGCCTGGTGCCTTGTTCTACTTCTGGGCTCGCCGTGGGTCTCACGAAAAATTCTTTGGAAGTGCACTGGATGTCGGTGTCTTTGTCATCATCATGGCGGGATTTGTGTATTCCTTGGTGTGGTTTTAGGCGAAATGACACTTTCGTTCAAAACTTAACTTAAAGTGTCATTTTTAAAAATCGTGTAATCGATAAAATGGCACTTTTATTTTAATTCTATTACCATTGTGTCACTTTTCAATTGAATAGAGAGATTTCTCCTATATGAAATGTATTTCCTTCAGTTTATACCACAACCAAAATCTCTCATTTCTGAGTTTTTCCCGGTAACTATGCACTTCAACCTTAAAATTATGACACTATCTCCAGCTAATTCATTGCATTGTGTCACTTCCCCAAAAACCAGATTCTAAAAAATGACACACCCATATCAAAGCTTTACCAAAAGTGTCAAATCTGCAAAAACCAAAACTCTATCTGAAGTAGGGTAGCAGTTGCGTCCTTACAATTTCATCGATATATTTACTGCTGCAGTTCCCCTTTTCATCATCCTGCGTCAAAATCAGGTTTCGCCCGATTAAAAAACCATACTTCTGATACAGCATTAGCTTTTCACCAGTGCGAATGCTATATTCCTCGTCCTTTAAAAGTCCTAAATGTTCCCAAATAATAAATCTTCCATCAGGAAGTTCAATGGTGAAGTCCGGTTCAAAATAATAACCTCTGTTATTTTTGTAAGGAAATCTCCTTTCATAGAAAAAGGGAATTCCATATTTAACAAGAGTATTCACAATAATCACCTCCGATTTTGATCGAACGTATAGCCCACAAGCGGTTTCATGGATATGATATTTTTCATCAAAATTCAACTGAACTGGCTGGTTTTCCTCTGTTGTTACCCTCTTCATTCCTACATACTTAAATGCGTCCCTATAAGTTTGAGGAAATCTCCCAATTAGGTCCGCTAATTGATTTTCTCTATAGGCTTTCTGCAGTGCCTCCAGCGCTGCAATATTTTTCTCTGTAGTACGAAATATTTCTTCATTCAGTTTTTTCTTCGCAAGCCGTTCTATTCGTTTAAAATCATCTGTGATATTTTCTGCACAACTTCTTCCATTTTCATTCCTGCACGCGTAAAACGCCACGCCATTCTTCCGCGGTCTGCTTTTCAAATAGCCCTCCGGCGCACGTGCACGCGCCCGCTCGCTTTGATAAAGCAGTCTTCGCTGCCCTTTCAGTTCTTCTTCTACCAAATCTAAGAATGCTCCCATAATCACACCTCCTTTTCTACCATGATACCACAATCCCCTTTCAAGTGCAAGATTTTATTTCCATAAATGTAAATAAAAACCATTTTAACCTCGATAGAAAACCCCCTTGCGGGTTTTAGGCGCAAAGGGGTTTCAGCCTTCTCTAAACTCTAAAATACTACAGTCAGCAGCATTTTAAAGCGTTCCTGCCCATATACTGCATGGGGCGTTTTTGCAGGCATCACGATGGTCTGCCCACATTCCACGACAAAGACTTCTCCATCTATGGTAATCCGTCCGGTTCCGTCAAGCACCGTTACCATGGCGTCGCCCCCGGACTCATGGGTGCTGATTTCCTCGTCCTTCTCAAAGGCGAAGAGCGTCAAGCTCACCGCATCGTTTTGTATCAGTGTCTTACTGACTACCTGTCCCTGCTGATACTCAATTTCTTCAGCCAGCGCCAGGACTTTGGATTTTTCGATATTTTTCATCTTGCCGCTCATTTTCTGTTTCTCCTTATTTTGCAGGCTTCCAGGAACTCTTCAGATCGACAATCCGATTGAAGACTTTTTCAGTATCTGTCGTCAGTTTGCTGTCTGCTACATAATAGCCGTGACGGAAAAATTGGAACCGCTCGCCCGGCGCCGCCCCCGCCAAAGAAGGCTCAGCGTAGCCCCAGGTTTCCTCAATAGAATCAGGATTGAGAACATTCTCGCCATTTTCATCCGGCACCATCAGGTAACTGTAGTTGCGAATCTTTACCTTAACTGCAGTCTTCGCGTCTACAAAGTGAATGGTTCCCTTGACCTTGCGACCTTCAAACCCGCTACCGCTTCTTGTTTCCGGATCATAGGTACAGCGCAGTTCCTTGATGGAACCGTCTTCGTTCTTGACGACCTCTTCACACTTGATGAAGTATGCGCCCTTAAAGCGAACTTCGTTACCCGGGAACAGTCTGAAATACTTCTTTGCCGGCACCTCCATAAAGTCTGCACCATCCACATAAAGTTCTCTGGAAAACGGAATTTCACGCACACCCATCTCCGGCACTTCTTTGTTATTTTCAAGTTCAATCATCTCAGTCTTATCTTCCGGATAATTGGTGATTATGACTTTAATCGGATTTTCAATCACATTTCTGCTCTGTACTTTGGTCTTTAGGTCCTCACGAATGCAATGTTCCAGCAGGGAAATGTCCACTGTGCTGTTGGATTTTGCAACGCCTACTCTCTCGCAGAAATCGCGAATGGATTCCGGCGTATAGCCTCTTCTGCGCATCCCTGCCAAAGTCGGCATTCTCGGATCATCCCAGCCGTCTACCACGCCATCCTCTACAAAGCTGCGCAGGTAGCGCTTGCTCATCACGGTATTGGTAATGTTCAGTCTTGCAAATTCAATCTGCTGCGGCAGGTTTTCCCACCAGCCGACCTCCTTCAGCACCCACTCGTAAAGTGGCCTATGATCCTCAAATTCCAAAGAACACAGGGAATGCGTAATACCCTCGATGGCATCCTCAATCGGATGCGCAAAATCGTACATTGGATAAATGCACCATTTATCTCCCGTGTTGTGATGCAGCGGGCTGTGGGCGATTCTGTAAATAACAGGGTCTCTCATATTGATATTAGGCGATGCCATATCAATCTTCGCGCGAAGCACGCGCTCGCCGTCTGCAAACTTACCCGCTTTCATCTCCTCAAAGAGACGCAGGTTTTCTTCCACGCTCTGGTTTCTGCACGGACTCTCCTTGCCCGGCTCTTTCAGAGTGCCGCGGTATTCCTTAATCTGCTCAGCATTCAGGCTGCAGACATAAGCCTTGCCCTTTTTGATTAGCTCGACCGCTGCCTCGTACATCTTGTCAAAGTAGTTGGATGCCCAAAGGAGCTTATCCCACTTAAAGCCTAGCCAGTGAATATCCTCTTCGATTGCACTGACATATTCTACATCTTCCTTGACCGGATTGGTATCGTCATAGCGCAGGTTGCACATACCGCCGTACTTCTCAGCGGTTCCGAAATTGATGCAAATCGCCTTAGCATGCCCGATGTGCAGGTAGCCGTTAGGTTCCGGTGGAAAACGGGTATATACCTTGTCGCCGTTCTTCTGCGATTCCAAATCCTTATCAATAATGCTATGAATAAAATTCGTTGAAACAGGTTCTGTCATAGTTGTTTCCTCCAAATATTGTTATCAATAGACTTAGTATACCATAATTATATCCCAATTCAAAACAAATTTTTCACCTTTACAGCACTTTCCGTCTCTGCTAAAATAAAAGTTACGAACATGTTTGTGAAAGGAGATTGAAGCAATGAAATATAATATTGTCGGTGAACCGCTTCCTGCTGTCATCTGCGACGTGGAAGCAGGCGAAACCTTAATCACAGAAAGCGGCGCCATGAGCTGGATGACCCAGAACATGAAGATGGAAACTACGAGCAACGGCGGTATCGGAAAAGCCCTCGGCAGAATGTTTTCCGGCGAAACCCTTTTCCAGAATCGATACACTGCACAGGGAGGTCCTGGACAGATTGCCTTTGCGTCTAGTTTCCCAGGTTCCATCAAAGCTGTAGAAATCACCCCGGGCAATGACCTGGTTGTACAGAAAAAGGCTTTCCTCGCCAGCGAATCCACTATAGAACTGTCCATATTTTTCCAGAAAAAGGCAGGCGCTGGCTTCTTTGGCGGCGAAGGCTTTATCATGCAGAGGCTCTCAGGTCACGGTACTGCCTTTATTGAAATCGACGGCTACGCAGTAGAATACAATCTGCAGGCCGGTCAGTCCATGGTCGTAGACACAGGATATCTGGCTGCTATGGATTCCACCTGCTCCATTGAGGTTGTCTCCGTTCCGGGCGTAAAGAACATGCTCTTCGGCGGCGAAGGCATTTTCAACACTTTGGTAAAAGGACCAGGAAAAATCATCCTGCAGACCATGCCAATTAACGTAGTCGCAGGCGCTATCAATCCGTTTATTGTAACCAGCAATTAATCAATCGCATATTACAATAAAAAGGACGGAATTCGCTTCCGCCCTTTTTATTATACTCTATTTACCAGAACTTCACTTCCGGTTTTGCATTTCTGTAATCGGCGCTGACCATGACTTCGTTCCAGCATTCGTAGCATTCCGGCATGTCGTACCAGCGATCGTCTGCTTTCACTGCGGTCAGTGCAATTCTCTGTCCCACGTAGGTTTCACTGTTGGATACAGGAACTGCGTGTTTTTCGTCGCTCAAATCTAAAGTGGAAATGATGCTCGGAATGGTAACCAGCGTCTTTTCGCCAGCTTCCACGTAGAGGTTCTCGTTCTGGAATACAACCTTGAATTCCTCGCCGTTATCTGCGCGAACCGTCGTCACACCTGTATCAAAACCGCCTGCTGAGTCAATCTGAATATCCACAATGGTTCCTGCAGACACGATTGGACTAAACGGAATTTTTTTCTCGCCAAAGTAGCTTTGCAGTTTTTCCACAGCCTCTGCAGCAGGCGTTTTCATCAGAACATCGCCCACTTCAATTGCCAGGGTCATCTGGCCCAGTGCGGAAGCATCCTTGTGCTGGTCTTTGTTCATCATCCATGCAGCAAAGCCGATGCCCTGGTCGAATGCCTGACACATGTATCTTGCGATTTTTTCACAGGCGGCGCCATCCATCGGATCTTCTGTCCTCGCAACGATGGTGTCACCAGCTTCACTGGCTAAAATAACCGGACTGGTCGGCACGCCGTGTACCGGCAGAAGTCCTGTATTCAGCTCCGGAACGGCACGACCGTTTCCATCCGTATCGATAATCGGAAGTCCGCATTTCCAAGCTGCGTAAAGTGGAAGCATGGTGTTTCCGCCGCCCATTTCGCCGGAATACACATATTTCAATTCTTTGCCCAAAAATCTTGCTTCTTCGCTCATCCCCTTTACAGCGTTGACAGATTCGTCCTGGAAAGTTCTGCCCTTGGTTGCTACCGGAGAGCCCAGCGCTGCAATCATCGTGGAAACAACATTTGGATCGTCCTCCATCTCTACAATATCAATCATTTTGATAAATGCATCAGGGTCTTCCGCATACATAGCTTCAATCAGCGCCAATCCCTCTTCAGCACTACCGCCACCGCCACCGCCATAAAAGCTGGAGCCGTAAACAATACTTGTCAGTTCCTCACGTCTTAATTCTCTTGCCATTTTTTTACCTCTCAAATCTATTTTCTCTTTAATAAACGTGTTTTCCCTTTTCCATCACGCATTCGTCATCAATCCAGACAGTCGGTGCGTTGATAATCATGTCGTAGTGCATATCGCAGTCCTGCTGTCCGCCCATGAACAAGTTGTTGCCGCAGGCAATATGAATGGTGCCGAACACTTTTTCGTCGACCAGGCCATTGCCCATAATTTCACAGGTTGGATTGGTGCCGATACCGAATTCGCATACATTCTTTGCAGTGTCTTCAAACTGACCGACAAATTCCTCAAACATCTCTGCGTCAGCGCCTTCTGTCTTCACAATTCTGCCGTCTGCAAAGGTCAGGGTCAACGGTTCTTCCATCACCTTAAAATCTGCGATAACGCCGTCAACCACCAGCACACCGTTGCCTTTTGTTTCAATAGGCGCGACCATGGCTTCGCCTGCCGGCAGATTACCAAAGGCGCCGGACTCTGTCAGTTTTCCAGTATCTGCAATGCCTTTTCTGCCGCCGCAGTAAAGGGTTAAATCAGTGCCAGCCTCTGTTGTAATATGTATCTTTTCAGCCCTTGTCAGCTTTTCTGCCAAGATACTTCCGATGCGCTCTACCTCATCATAATCAGCGCCCAAAGTCATTTTTACGATGTCTTCGGTGATGCCCGGCATGGAAGCAATTCTGCAGCCTCTTTCTGTAGCTTCGGCTCTGCCTTTTGTATGGGTGTAAGAGCCGGTGGTAATCATCATGCACACCTGCGCCTCGTCGAGGGCCGCCTTACAAAGCTGCGGCATTTCTCCGCCTTGATGGACAGGTCCCACTGCCATAATCGTTTCAATTCCCAAATCATTTCCTGCTTTTACAAATTCCTTCGCAAGATCCAGCTGCTCGATATCGGTAAGAATCAGAAATTTTTCTCCCGCTTTTACGCCCATGCAGGATGCAATAGAAATTTTTGCTGCTTCATAAGTATTCATAGTTTACGTCTCCTTAACAAATGGATTGTATTTCGGATTCTTCACTACAGTGCAGAGAATCCAGTAAACTACGATTGTTACTGCAATACCTACAAGCTCCGGAATGAAGAATTTATCAAAATATGTAGTCAGCGCGCCGCAAATCCATGCGATAATGCCAAGCCAGTTGACACCCGGGAACGGCTCCCAGCCTTCAGCCTTGCCGCGACCCATAACCCAGTAATCTGCAATCAGAACGGCGCAGATTGGAGTAATGAGATAGCTGAGAATGGACAGGAAGTCTACGAAATAGTAAACGATACCGCCCAGAGAAAACAGAATCCCGATGATACCGCAGATTGCTGTCACGATGGCTCTTCTGTCATCTCTCATTTTAAAAATATCTACGACTGCGATACCTGCTGAATAAGCGTTTCCTACGTTGGTTGTCCATGTTGCCAGAATCAGAACCAGCATGCCTGCCGCCGGAAGACCTACATTGGCAAACATTACTGTAATATCTGAATCGCCGGAACAAATGGAAAGAATTGCACCGCATGCCAGCGCACCAACGCCTGCAGGGATGACGCCAAATAGACAGGACAGCGCAGCGCTTTTTCCGTCTTTGCTGTAACGGTTATAGTCACCGCAGGTTGCCGCACCAGAGATGAATCCACCAACAGAAATGGTAATGCCGACCATCATGCCACCGCCACCTTCCGGCTGATACGCTGACAGAACAGCAGCTCCGCCATCACCCAGGGCAATGGACACACCATAAATCAAAAATACGAACAAAAGTGGTACGCTAACAACGTTGAGAATCTTTGTCAGACCAATGCCGTAGAAAGCAGTCACCAGCATTAGAGTGCCCCAAAGCACGCATGCCAGCCACTCAGGAAATGCGATACCAAAACTGGACTGCATGAGTGAGCAGAATGAAGACGCACAGACAATAGTCTGATAGCCGTACCATCCAATCATAGAAATGGCGATAATCAGAGACAAGGTATACTGAGATCCTCTGTCTCCCAGCGCTCTTGATACTGCCATTACAGTCGGTCTTCCCGTCTGTGCAGACTGCGCTGCAATTAACATCATCAGCACTACGACGATTCCGTAGCCGATAAACATCGCCAAAATGGAATCTTTAAAATTCAGCCCAGCCGATACCATAGCGCCTACCATCAGCGCAGGTACACAAATGACATTTCCTGCCCAGATAAAGGCAATGGACGGCCAGCTCTTTTTCTCACTGTCTGGAACCTGTTCCAGCGTGATGGTTTCAACATGACTTTTCTTTGCTTCAGCCATATCGTTTCCTCCTTTCAGGATAAACAAAGGTATTATTGCGTTGTAGTAAGTATAGCAGCAGGGGATATCCCCTGTCATTGGCATAATTGCGGAAAAAGTCTTTATATTTTTATGCACGTAAACAATCATGAAATAATTTCTCAGCGAATATACGGAAAAATTTCACGATTATTTATTTATATTTACAATTATTTCTTGCGTTTCCCTTTCCCTTGGAATAGAATATAGACATTACAATTAATATGGAGGTAATCTAATGAGCCTTACTGTTTCCGACTGTCTGAAACTCCCTTCTCTGCGCAGCGCCAAAGTCATCGCAGGTCATAAAGGGCTTTCCAATATCGTCAACAATGTTTCTGTACTGGAAATTTACGATGCCGAACTCTTTTCGCTGGAAGCCCCGGTCAACGACAGCGACATGACGCTGACCTCTTTCCGCGCTATCGCAGATAACTATGAGCTGCAGTGCAAGCATATTGAGCAAATGCACAGTCTGGGTGACGCCGCCGTAGTGATTTACTACGTAGGAATTTACCTGAAAGAGATTCATCCTTCTCTCATTGAAACTGCTGACCGCCTTGGATTTCCCCTAATTATCATGCCCGAAGGTCGGATAGACTGCTTCTATCGGGAGGTTCTTTATGATGTTTATAAAGCGATTTTCCATGCAAAAAATAAAGAAAAAGACCTGATTAATAACGTGGTAGCCCTATTTTCGAGACTGCCGGAGGACCGCAAAAATCTGACGAATCTGCTGCGTCTTATCAGCGATTCGCTCAAGTGCACAGTGCTTCTTTCTGATACGGTCATGAACAACGTCTGTCTGTCCAAATATCCCGCTTCCAACGACATCACAGCCTCTGACATACACCAGCTTTACGAAAAAACTGGATGTTCAGATTCCCACGGCGCAGAAAGTCTTTGGCAGGGACGGGTGCTGCGCATTTTTCGCCTGCCTTTCACTGTCTTTGAATACCGTAACTTCTCGATTTACGCCATCGACGAATTCGGCTCTCTCACTATGGACGACATGTACGACGTCGTCGAACTACTGGAAATTTTCTCCAAGCTTTGGAGCCTGGACGCAGACAACATTCTGGAAAACTCATTGATTTCATCCATTCTGGACGGCGACTCGGAAAAAATGCGCCAGATTTCCACAAAACTTTCTATCGATATTCGCACCATCAATACTTCAGTATTTTTGCGCCCTTCCCTCATCGGTCTGGAGCCCCAGGGCAAACTTCGCCTGCAGAGAGAAATGGTGCAGCAGATTAAATCCTGCTCTGAAGACTGGGGCAAAACTGTCATCGTGGATACCTATGAATCCCTCATCGTCAGCTTCATTATGTACTCTTCCACCGACAACACGGACAGGGAATATCTCCAGGAGATGACAGAACGGCTGGATACGCTCTGCACAAACTATACTATCTCCTTCTTCCCGTGTGACAACAAAGCAGAGGAAACCCGCAAAACCTATCTGCTGTACAGCGAAACCATTCCTCTCGCCATTTCCATCTTCCCAGACCGGAAATTATTCTCCTACGGTGACATTCTCTTCGCCCACCAATGCGAAACCATCTGCCGCGAAAAGAATGATTCTTTCCGCATCTGCCGCAACATTCTAAAGCCGCTGCTGGAGGACGCTGACAGTGACGCACTGCTAGAAACCCTCAGCGTTTATTATCTGGACGCCAGCTGTGAAGTCAAGGCTACCGCCAGCCAGCTTTTCGTCCACAGAAATACCATTCAATACCGGCTGGCAAAAATTCACGCAATTACCAATTTCAAGACCAACGATTTTCTGTCCAACAACCTCATGTATCAGGCCATCGCCTGCTACAGACTCCATCCGGAGCTGTTTGAGGTGTAGGTTTATTCGTGAAGCTCAATGTATCTTTCTGCCAGTTTTCAGTTTTTTAAGAGATGGTTTTCAAAATCGCAATTTTGTTTGTAAAAAGAAACCCTTTTTACCGACTTTGAAAACGTTGAAAATCGAACAATTGTAATGGTTTTCCGAAACAAGTTCCAGCAATTACAAGGGATTGCACGGTTTTCAAAATGGCGATTTTGTTTGTAAAAAAGCAAACTTTTTCGCAGATTTCGAAAACCACATTATATCCAAATCTGACTTTCCACCCTGTTGTCGGCAAAATCCCGCTCCAGCATGGCTTTGTGACTGAGGAATGCCCCATCGGTAAAGTATTTTGCGCTTTGCGGGCAAACAGCGATACATGCCTGACATTTAATACAAATGCCATCCGTTCCAATGCTCCCCATGGGGCAGTGCTCCGCACAAAGACCGCAGCCGGTGCATTTACCCGAATCGGTCACTGGCTTGGCTTTCAGGAAAACTGCCGGCGTGCCCTCGAGTCCCTTCGGCACATAATAAGGTCCTGCCGGATGATTTCCCGGAAATACTTCTGCACTGAGGGTATGACCTGTCTGCAAGTTCTTCATCGCACCTTCTCCCAACTCTGCCGCTTTTTCAAAGTCTGCTCTTCCCGGTCTTCCCTCCGCCACCTTTGCAAAGGCGTGACGGCACACAAATGCCCCGCCGCCCGCCAGTTTAAAGCCTGTTTCTTCCAGCAAATCCGAAAGTTCAGCCAGACTGTCATCAAAACTACGACCACCGAAAGTTACTACAGGTACGCAGGAAGCGCCTGCACTTTTCACCGAATCTCTGATATAGGGCATGATTTTGTTGGGCAATCTGCCCGCATAAGTGGGCATGCCGAATATGACAAAATCTCTCGCTCCGAATTCCGCCCTGCTCTGCCGATTTTCCGGCTTTGTGATATCAAATTCCTGCACCGCAGCAGCGCCCAGTGCTTCTGCTGCGGCTTTTGCTATGCGAACAATCAGCCCCTTCGTGCTGCCTGTCGGGCTGAAGTATACTGCCCAAATTTGTTTTATCATAAGAGCCCCCTCTCTCTCGCATAATCCAGCAAACATTCGCCGGAGTTTTCCAGTTTCCCATCTATCACAAGTTCCAGCATTTCATCTAGTATGCTGCCGATGGCGGGTCCGGGCACTGCGCCCAGCTTAATTAAATCTCCGCCGCTGACGGCAAGCTGCTGCAAACTCCAGCATGCGCCGTCTGCGATTGCGTCCTTCACCTCTGCTTCCCTTCCAAAGATGCTGTAATACAGAAAACTCGTTTCTTCTCCGTACTGTCGTAAAAGCCGTAGAATTGCACTTCTCTCCCCAGACGGCGCTTTTTTCTCCGCGCAAAGCTTCGCGATATCCGATGCCTGCTCCACCGTGCGATGATCGTATTTCAGTTCCCGCAGGGCTTTTTTTGTATCCGCAGGAAACAGTACCGCAAGGCGAACGGAAAGCGCCGGCGGAAGGTTCTTTACAGAAGCCGGGACTAGTTTAGGGCAGCAAATCTGCAGCACCTCCGCATATCCATCAATCACACTGTCAGCCTCTTTTCCCAGCACCAGCTTGGAAAGTTCCGCGTTGATTCGTTCCTTTGAAATCTGCGTTAGAAGCGGCGCACAGGCACGAACCGCCTTTGCCGTTTCCATTTCCAGCTTAAAACCAAGCACCGCCCGAAAGCGAAGGGCGCGCAAAATCCGCAACGCATCCTCTTCAAATCGTTTCTGCGGTTCACCCACACAGCGGATCAGCTGACACTGGATATCCTTCATGCTGCCGTAAAGATCTACCAGCTTTCGCTGCGGATGATAAGCGATAGCGTTCATAGTAAAATCCCGCCGTTTTAAATCTTCTGCCAAACTCGGTGTAAATACCACCGCCTCCGGATGACGCCCATCCCGATAGTCTCCGTCAATGCGATAGGTAGTTATTTCTACTGGCTTTTCTTCTGTCAAGACCGTAACCGTCCCATGCTTTACACCGGTCTGTACAGTGTTCGCCGCTCCAAAGCAAACTGTCGTCTCTGAGGGAAGTGCCGATGTACATACATCCCAGTCGGAAGGCTGGCGCCCCATGAGTATATCGCGCACGCAACCACCCACGATAAAAGCTTCGTGACCTGCCTCATTCAATAGACGCAAAACTTCCCGCACATAAATTGGTATATTGCTGTTCAACTGTTCTTCCCTTTTCTCCACCAAATAACCTCCTGCCGCATATAGTGTTTATTTATACACTACCGCTGCAATAGGCTTTTGTCAATGTATATTCTCCTTTTAAAAACGAATTTCCTCTTTGCAATATAAGTGATATTGCACTGAAAAATATCCAAGTCTAATGCGGTAGTTCCTGCTGCAGAGAAGCTGATGCGCCATAATCTAAAGCTTTTTTGTATCTATGGCGTTCACCCTCTGAAAATCGCCATATTTTAAACGTTTTACTGTATACATGGCGGCAGTCATCCGTCAAACGCCAAGTACTCCACCACGCAAAAACCACCTGCAAACGGTTTCCTGCCTGCAGGTGGTTTTAAAATACATATTTTATTTTGCAGCTGCGCCAATCGCAAATCCTTTTTCGAAAGCTTCTAAGTTCATCGGCAGGAACTCTGGTTTTTTCTTACCCAGTTTGTTCTTGATAGTTTCGATGATAACTTCTTTTGGAACAACTTCTGTTGCGCCGATGTAAGCGCCCAGCATGATGATGTTCAAAACTTTCGGATTTCCCATTTCCAGAGCCATTTCAGTTACAGGAACTTTGATGACCTTGATGTCGTCTCTCTCGATTGGAGAGATTACGATGGAGCTGTTAATCAGCAGGTTTCCGCCTGGTTTCAGCTTGTCAAGGAATCTATGCAGGGAAGGATCGTTCATGACAATCATATCTTCCATTGCTTCCATAACAGGCGCACCGATTTCGTCATCGGAGATTACAACGTAGCAGTTAGCTGTACCTCCACGCATTTCTGCGCCGTAGGATGGGAAATATGTTACGTGTTTATCAGTTGATTCGCAAGTTGCCTGAGCCAAAAGAGTTCCTAGCATCATGACACCCTGTCCGCCAAATCCGGCAACAAGTAAATTTCTTTCCATGTTCTATTCCTCCTTTGATTTATCTCTGAATACACCCAGCGGGAATTCTTTCAGCATTTTTTCCTCTAAGAAATCCAGCGCTTTTGCTTCGCTCATGCCCCAGTTTGTTGGACATGTAGTAACAATTTCAACCATGGAGAAGCCTTTTCCGTCAATCTGGTTCTGGAATGCTTTCTTGATGGCTGCTTTTGTCTTACGAACGTTAGCAGGTGTGTTGCAGCTGGTTCTTTCCAGATAAGCAGGAGCTGTCAGCTGGCTCAAAACTTCACACATGTGGATTGGATATCCGTGTTCTTCCGGATTTCTGCCCTTCGGTGCAGTAGTAGCCTTCATGCCGATCAGTGTAGTCGGTGCCATCTGACCGCCAGTCATACCGTAGATACCGTTATTTACAAAGATAACGGTAAAGTTTTCACCTCTGTTGGCAGCGGAAACTGTTTCGCCAAGACCGATGGAAGCAAGGTCTCCATCGCCCTGATATGTATAAACCAGAGAATCCGGATTGGATCTCTTCAGACCTGTTGCAACTGCGCAAGCTCTGCCGTGTGCAGAAATGTTCAGGTCGTGGGATACGTATAACTGACCCAGTCCGCAGCAGCCAACACCTTCGCAGCGAACTAATTTGTCCAGCATGCCTAATTCTTCAACAACTTCACCAATCAGTTTGTGAATGGTTCCGTGCATGCAGCCCGGACAGAATCCGGATACGGTTTCAGGTTTGATACCAATGGTTCTCTTATATACTTTTTCCATTATAATACCTCCTTTACCAGTTCATGTGCTGCAGCCATAACTCTTTCTTTTGTCATCAGCTCACCGCCGGATCTGAGACATTCTTTGATTGGACATCTGCCATGAACTGCGTGGTCTACGTCCCATCTCATCTGTGCAGGGATGGACATTTCGATGTCTAAGATACCCTTAACTCTGTTGAAGTCCAGATTTTCAAAGGACTTATATGGGAACGGATGAATTGCAATCGGTCTGATGAGTCCAGCCTTAATGCCTTCTGCTCTCAGTTCTTTTACTGCAATTCTAGCGATACGAGCGGAGATACCATAAGCGGTCAAAATGATTTCTGCGTCATCAACCATGATTTCTTCTACTCTAACGTCATTTTCTTTCCAAGATTCATAAAGTTTTGCAGCTTCAATGTTTACTGGCTCAAAACCGCCGCCTACGCCGCCAGGAAGGATTCTAACCTGTTCTTCCGGTTTGTGTCCAACTGCGGAAACAGCCTTGCGAGCTGCTTTCAGTGCAGCAACCTCTTCATCGCTCTTCATCGGAGGAAGTTCAACAGGCTCCATCATAGTACCCATAACACCGTCTGTCAGAATCAGAACCGGGTTCATGTCTCTTTCTGCCAGGTCAAATGCTTCATAGGTCATATCTACTGCTTCCTGTACAGTGGAAGGAGACAGTACGATCATTTCAAAACCACCGTTGCCGGAAGCCTTGGTTGCCTGCATGTAGTCCTGCTGTGCTGGCTGAATTGCACCGATACCAGGACCGCCTCTCTGCACGTTTACATATACGATTGGAAGACGCGCAGCAGCGCAATAGGAAATACCTTCACTATATAAACTGATACCAGTACTGGAAGAAGAACTCATGGATCTTGTTCCTGTCTGTACTGCGCCATACAGCATATTGACAGAAGCGACTTCACTTTCACCCTGTACGAATACGCCGTTTTCAACTTCCGGCATTCTTCTTGCAAAGTATTCCGGAATCTCGTTCTGTGGTGTGATTGGGTAGCCGGCAAAGAATCTACAGCCAGCTCTGGTAGCTGCTTCTGCGATTGCTTCACAGCCCTTCATAAATACTCTTGCCATTTTTTCTAAACCTCCCTATAAACTTCGATTGCTGCGTCTGGACAGACAACTCCGCAAGCGGCACAGCCGATGCAGTCGTCCGGATTTGCTGCAACAACATACTGGTAGCCTTTAGAATTTACTTTGTCGCCAATAGCGAGCACTTTCTTAGGGCAGAATTTAACGCAATAACCGCAGCTCTTGCAGCTCTCTGCTCTAATTTCCACTTTTCCTTTTGCCATTTTGATTACCTCCTTAATGGTCCTGCCCTGCGAACTCAGTGAGCAGTTTGGCAGACCTTATGCTGGCATTCTCCGGTCTTTAGCCGGTTTAGAATGCGTCGTATAATGGTCCTGCCCTGCGAACTCAGTGAGCAGTCTGGCAGACCTTATGCTTTAGAGCCCCAAAACTTGTTTTGGGCTGGCTCTAGTCGTAACATGGTGTACTGAGCCAGCGAAAAGCAAAGGCTCTCAAACCGTTATTCAATAACCCCAGGCAAAGCCAGGGTAGTTGACATTTCTAATCGACCCACTCATAGGTCAGATACAAATTCACCGGAAGAAGCGGGGTATCTGTCTTTCCTGAAATCTCAGGACAAAGGTGCGCAAGGGCGCACATGTAGTCGACATTCAAATATTCTCCAATTAATGCTTTGACTTTCTCATTGCCAGCAAGCGCTTCCTCCGCTGTAGTAGTAATTCCCACATTGGGATTACTCAAAATTGAGACATTTGCTAAATCGATGCGAGCCATGCCCAATACGCGAGCCATGGTACCGTCAATACTGATTAAATCCTTCGACCACGGACGATATGCGTTAATGACGAAGAAGTTCTGCGTATTTTCTCTATTGAGAAACGGTGAAAATGCACCGATGAGTCTGGCTCCGACATGGTCGCCGCCTACATCCATGATTACAATACTATCTTCGGCCGCCATATAGTTTCTCACGCCGCCCGGCAGGGTCGGTGCATCGAAAAACTGCTCCTCATAATGGAACACGATACCTGCATCCTCAATTTGGTGTCTGATATCTCTGGAACGAAACAGCGGCTTCGTCTGGTCCATATCAAAGAAGTGCACCTTCTTATCAGAAAGCTCTGCAAGCTGGAGGGCAAAGTTAATTGCAATTTCGCTCTTACCGCTGCCTGCTTCGCCTACAAAGACGAAGTTCTTCTTAGTCTTAATCATTTCTGTTAAAATGCTTTTCATCGAAAACTCTCCCATTTTGCATTCTCACTTTACACTTATATTTTAACGAATTGTGACGGAAATGTCAAATTAATTTTCAGAGATTATGACTTTTTGTTTGGTGCATTTTTGCGAATTTTCAGCTCCTCGCCATTACGATGACACCGGCAATGCAAAGACCAATTCCCACCATCTGCTGTACCGTCAAAACCTCTCTATAAAAAAGTATTCCAATCACCGCAAGGACTACGGCAAGAGCAATATTTACAATGGTCGTTCCCACGCTGATATTCCAGCCCAGCTTATACATAAAGACCGATGCTACTTCCACCGCCGTAATGGTAAATCCCATGACAACCGGTGCCCAGTTCATCTTCCCAAACTGCACCGCCAGGTTTTTGTCCTGCCCCATGACCATCCACAGGACAAAGGCTGCAGCCGCAGCCACCACATAGTTAAAAAATACCGCTGCGAAAGGATCCATTGCCTCCGGCACAGATTTTGCGCTGACCTGATAAAAGGTGTGCGCCACCAGAAGCAGTGCTATAGGCCACCAAAATGTAAAAATACTCATACGCTTTCCTCCTTCAACGCCGCAAAATACCTCCTGACAAGAAAACAAAAGCGCCCCGCACCATTCCTTCTAAGGCCTAACGGAATGGATTAGGACGCTAAAATCATCTACCCGGCGGTACATCATCTGCGTTTTTCTTTCAGTTTTATAGGTATAGTGTACATGCGCCTGCAGAAAAAGTCAATGGGAATACAGCAATGTGCCAAGGTGAACACACGAAAAAGTTTTAAATTTCTATGTCGCTGACAAAACTGACATTTTTTTAGTTTTTTGTCAAATCTGTCAGCATTTTAGCTAAAAACGCTGACAAAACTGACAAATTCTTTTGATTTTGTCTGCTTTGTCAGGATTTTAAGAATATGAAACCTAATTCTTCACGATTTGCTGACAAAATTCAGCAAAATCCAAAATTTAGTCAGCGTCGATGGGTGAATGCTCTTTTCATGTGTTTACCGCAGGCAACGCCTAGTCTGATCGAGCAGGCGCTGCCTCGCAGACCCTGCTCAATCCGCTAAAGTGCAGACAAGCAGCGCGCCCGGTGGGTTCCCACCGGGCGCATTGCTTGTTCATAGGAGTACATCTACATTGGATTGTCTTGATTATGCTTGTTCCAAACCTTTACGTGCCAATCTGCTGATTTCCAGCGCCGGTCTGATTGCAACGCCCGGCTTTGTCTTCATGTAGCAGATTAAATCTTCCAGCATGTTAATACGGCTGATTCTGCCGATGCACTGCGGATGCAGCACCAGGGTCATCAGACCGCCTTCTTCATAGAGACCGTCAAATTCGCTCTGCCAAATATCTTTTACATACTGCGGAGAGCAGATTCTTCTTCTTTCCGGCTGCTGCAGTGTGAAGAAGAAGTGGGAAGTATCATCATACAGCCAGGAGAACGGCAGCTCGATTAATTTCTGACCATCTTCACTTTCATGGAAATAAGGCCAGTCACATGCCATGGTGTTTGAGGAATATTCAAAGCCGCTTGCCATGACATTCCGAATGGTTTCTTCGGTCAAAATTGCTTCCGGCGCTCTGTAGCCTAGCGGCTCAACGCCCAGCAGTTCTTTCATGATTTTTTTTGATTTTGCGACCAGTTCTTTGTCCTGTTCCGGGAAATAAGTCGTTTCGTGAAGATAGCCGTGATAGCCGATTTCGTGTCCGCGTCTTACAATTTCCTGGCAGGTTTCGGTATGCTGCTCGATGACCCAGCCCGGAATAAAGAAAGTCGCTTTCAGCTGCTGTCTGTCCAGCATATCTAAAATCCTCGGCACGCCAACTTTAGGACCGTATGCGCCCTCTGCCATTAAATTTGGGTTGTTTAAGCTGTCCATGGTGCGGGAAAACCAGAAAGTTTCCGCATCCAGGTCAAAAGTCAGGGCTACGCCCATTTTTACGCCTTCCGGCCAATTCTTTCTCATTTTTATTCCTCCTCTTCCATATCGAAGGCAAGCGCGCCGTCAATATAGGTTTTCATCACCTGAATATTTTTAATCGTATCCTCCGGCACGCTGAATACATCGTCTGACAGCACGACAAAGTTTGCCCGCTTGCCGACTTCCAGAGAGCCGAGAGAATCTTCATCTTTAGAAACATAAGCGCCATAAATGGTATGCAGTTTGACTGCATCCAGTCTGCTCATTTTCTCTTCCGGATACCATCCGCCTTCCGGCTGTCCGGACAGATCTTTTCTGGTCACGTTGACCTGAATGCCCTCCAGCGGATTGACCGATTCAATCGGAAGATCGGAGCCAGCCGCCAGACGGATGCCCTGTTTCAGCATGCTGCCGAAGCAGTAGCTGGTCTTCATACGTTCGCCGACACGAGAATCTGCGATGCTCCAGTCGGAATGAATATACATCGGCTGAATCAAGCCGATCGCGTCGACTTCCTTGTACTTCTCGAAAATGCGCTCGTTCATAATCTGACTGTGGATAATAGAAGGACGCAGCTGTTTTTCTTTGATGGTATCTTTTACAGAAATGCATCCGTCCAGGAAGGTCTCTACTGCAGCGTCTCCGATGGCATGAATCGTCAAATCAAAATCGTGATCCACGATTTCTTTTGCGATAGCGGAAAGTTCTTCCTTATCCCAATACAGGCAGCCGCAGCTGTCCGGCTTATCACTGTAAGGCTCGTTCAGTCCTGCAGACCATGCGCCCAGTGAGCCGTCGCCCAGGAACTTAATCGGTCCGATTTTGATTTTTCCAAACCGCTGCCAGGAGTGGAATCCATAATCAAAGAATTCCTGCAGCTGGTCCGGTCTGTGAATCCGCAGCTGTAAAACCAGATCAATCGGCATTTTTCCTTCTGCGCAAAGTTCCAGATAAGCTTCCCACAGCGCCCGTTTATCGTCGACAGAATAGAAGTCTTCCGTATGGCAGACGGTCACGCCGTTTTTCACCATTTCGCGGAAAGAAAATTCCAGCAGTTCTTTCATCTGCAGTTTATCTGTCAGTTTTGGCACGTGATCACCGATTAGGCTCATGGCGCTTTCCAGCATGACGCCAGTCGGGGAGCCGTCGGCAAACCGTACCAGTTCACCGCCCTGAGGGTCAGGTGTGTTCTTGTCAATGCCAGCGATTTTCATAGCCATGGAGTTGGCAGCGCAAATGGTTCCGCAGCGTCTGTCCAGCATAATCGGGTGGGTATCAGAGATGCGGTCCAGATCGTTGACTGTTGGAAATTCTCCGCCCGGAAATACTTCCTGATCCCAGCCGAACCCAGTGACCCATTCGCCGTCCGGAATCTGGTTTTCCTCGATATACTGCTTTACGATTTCTACCATTTCGTCCGCACTGCGGGCAGCGCCCAGAGACGCCGTTTTTTTCTCAAAAATGGCATGGCTCAAAAGGTGGATGTGAGCGTCGATAAAGCCAGGTAAAACGTCTTTTCCGCCCAGATCGACGATTTCACAGTCCTGCGCCTTTTTCGTAATTTCCTCGGTCGTTCCCAGCGCAGAGATGATTCCATCTTCACAAATCATCGCCTCCACGAGGGTATTTTCAGTATCAATTGTTCTGATTCTGCCATTTACAAATGCTTTTTTCATGTCGCTTAACCTCTTTTCAAAAATGCAGTGCAGCAGTGAATTGCACCGAACCCTTTCATGATTTCATCAAATTCTACAGGAATGACATTGATGCCGTTCTTTTCAAGCAGCTCCTGTGAGCGCGGATTGCCTGCAGGCATTACGATTGTGCCTGGCTCTATGGCAACAAAGTTGATGGCAAAGCTCTCTTTTGCTTCAATTCTGGAAGGGCATTCCAGCAGCTTGATGCCTTTTTTCTTCAGCGCGTCGCACACGTCATAAGGCACCTGCGATGCGTGAATCATCGCAACGTCATGGCTTGCCATGTTTAACAGTCCGTCAATGTGGGCGTGTCCATATGGAATCTGCATGTGCAGGATTTCGGTAACGCCCATTCTGCGCAATTCCTGCTCTACCATTTCATAGCCTTCCCGGTTGGTACGCACGCCGGATGCCAGTACGACGGTATGACGGTCGATCCACAGTCCCATGGCGCCTTCAAAAGTGCCGCTGCCGCATACCGTTCTGATAATTGGCACACCCAGTTCTGCCAACTTCTTCGCCGCGTACCGTTCTTCACCTCGTCTTGCTTCCATGGCTGGCCTTGTCACGATGGCGCCTTCCGGTGTCATAAACACTAGATCGCGGCAGAACAAAGCATTGGGTCTGTCTTCCCGCTGTTCTTCGATATAGTGCACAGTCGCACCGTGATCTCTGTAAATCTGCGCCAGCGCGTCATGCTGCTGCCGGAACCGCTCAGGGTCGATCGGTGCTTTGAATCTAGCAGCCTGCCAGTCAAAGTTTTCAATTTCCTTTCCCGGTCTGCGCATGAGCACGGCGCGCAGGGTATCTACTTCAGAGCAAACGCCCCAGTCTCCCCAAAGCTCCGGCATATCGTCAATGATAGAAGATTCTTTCGCAAACCAGCGCTCTCCTGGAAGCGCGTCAATATCTACAGTGTTGTTCATACCTTGTTTTTCGTTCATAAATTCCTCCTTGTATATAATCGATGTCAAATTAGCCTCTCTTCAGATAAGCAGTAATACAGTGCAGCGCGCCTTTGCCTTTCATAATTTCAGAAATATTGACAGTCTGCACTTTAATGCCGCTGTTTTCTAACAGTTCCTGGGTTCTAGGGCTTCCTTCCGGCATAAGAATATGACCCGGCTCCAGCGCTACGAAATTGCAGGCAAAGTTTTCTCTCACCTCTGTCTGAGACGGTGCTTCCAGAATGCGGTAACCCTTTTTCTTCAGCATGTCTAAAATATCGTAAGGCACCTGGGAAGCATGTACCAGCACATCTTCGTGGCTCAGCGGATTCATCAGTCCGTCGATGTGAATGTTGCTGTAAGGCTGCTGCATATGGTACACGTCGACACCCATGCGTTCCAGCTCGTATTTTACCTGTTCATAACCGCTCCGGTTGCAGCGGCTGCCGGTGGATAAAACGCAGGTATGTCTGTCTACCCACATGCCGTTAGCGCCTTCAAACATGCCGTCTCCAGCAATGGTGCGCAGAATTGGCACACCCAGCTTGCCCAGAGCTTCGGCGATATAGCGTTCTTCCCCTCTGCGGGCTGCCATGCCTGGTCTTGTCAAAATCGCGCCTTCCGGTGTCATAAACATCAGATCACGGCAGAAAATAGCGTTCGGTCTATCCTCTCTCTGGTGTTCCACATAATGTACCTTGACGCCAAAGTCTGTGTAGACCTTTACCACATCGTCATGCTGTTTTCTCATCAGCTCCACATCGATGGGTTCATCAGAAAATCTAACTGCCGCAGCATCAAAATCTTCTACCTCTTTTCCGGGTCTTCTCATCAGTACTGCCCGCAGGGTGTCGACTTCGGAACAAACGCCGAAATCACCCCAGTATTCATTCATATCTTCTTCAAAAGCAGTTTCTTTTGGAAACCATCTTTCCCCTGGTATTGCATCAATATCGTGTTTTAATTGGCTCATATTGCCTTCACCTCCATTTTCATGATCATCAATAATTTATATAGCAATTCCCGTGCCAAGAAAAAAGCCAATCAGCATCGGAAATTCCGATCGTCTTTTCGTTGAAATTACAAGCACTCTTTCGTGCTGCAGAAAGAGTGCAAGCAATCAAAATCTCCAGTGTGTTAAAATTTTTTCAGACTGTCAAATTTATTTTCAATGCCATACTGCTTCATTTTATGGTTCAAGTTCTGCCTGCTGATGTGCAGCGCCGCCAACAGGTTCTGCATGGTGCTGTGTTCCTCCATGCTCCTTAGAATCAGATTGCGTTCATACCCTTGAAGAATCTCTTTCAAAGGGCGGCACGCTGCAGCCGCAAAAGGCGGAAATGTTTCCTCTTCTTCCGTTTCCAGCTCCGAAATCCATGGGATATCTTCCAGATGAAGCAGCGTATCTTTTGCGAAGTTAAAAGCGCCTTCGATGGTATTGGCAAGCTCTCGGACATTGCCGGGCCAGTCATAACGCAGGAAAAAATCCTTTACGCTGTCATCCACCCCTAAAATATGCCGGTCCATTCTTCGATTATTTTCTCTGATGAAGTGTTCGGTCAGCAGCATGATATCTTCTTTACGCGCCTTCAAATCGGGCATGTCAATCTGCACCACACGAAGCCTGTAATAAAGGTCTTCGCGCAGGATTCCATTTCTGACCAGCTGCAGCGGATCGATATTTGCCGCCGCAATGACCCGCACATTGACGGGACGCGGCTCGTAATCGCCCACTCTTGTGATTTTCTGCTCCTCAATGGCTTTCAGAATCTTTGCCTGCAGATTCAAATCCATATTGTTGATTTCGTCCAGAAAAAGGGTACCGCCGTCAGCCGTTTCAAAGAGCCCTCTGCGGTCTTCCGCACCGGTAAAACTGCCCTTTATCGTGCCGAATAAAATACTCTCCATCAGGGTGGATGGGATGGCGGCGCAGTTTTGCGTGACAAAACGATGTTTGCTGCGCGCGCTGCCCGCGTGAATGGCTTCTGCTGCCATCCCTTTGCCGGAACCCGTTTTTCCATACAGCAAAATGGAAGAATCGGTTTTGGAAACTTTTCGGATTTTGTTCTTGACCGCTTCCATATCGGAACTTTCGGAAATGATATCGTCTACTGTGAAACAAGCGCGCTCAATTTCACTGTTAATCGGCGTAATATAAATATTGCGGTATTCATTTTCACCGATGATATACTGGGAGGCTTCCACCGCGCCAATGATTTCGTTTCCATCAAAAATAGGCAGCGTTGTATTGATCTCCTGCACTTCCTGTCCCTTAAAGTATTTGATTTTCTGATAAATGTTGGACGTCGGTTTTCCCGTTTGCAGCGCCCGCATAATCGTACTGTTTTCCAAGTCCAATTCGGGATAAATCTGCGGCAGCGTTTTTCCAATCACATCTTTTTCGCACAGCTGATTGATGTCAGGACGATTGTTATAGTAATACACGGCTGTCGCGCTCCGATCAAAGATGATGATGCCGTTGAAATAGTTGTATACATCCAATATTTCCTGCGCATATTCCCGCAATTTTTTCATGCCGTTACTCCTCTCCGCGGCAGATATCCGCAATCTCCAGCGACTTCATTTTCGCACTCAGGGTCTGCCTGCTGATCCCAAGACAGGCTGCGGTATCTGTAATACTGCCGCACTGGGTCAGCGCTTCCTGCAAAATATACCGTTCAAAGCGCTGCATTCTTGCTTTCAGACTATTAATCGGCAGACACTTCTCGTCATACTGCTCTCCGGCAGCAGCAAGTACATTGATGTCGATATCTTCCATGTCGATCACATCGCCTTCACATAGGTTGAAACCGCTTTCAATCATATTTCGCAGTTCCCGCACATTGCCCGGCCAGGTGTATTGGCAGAATGCCGCCATAAGCTCCGAAGACACGCCTTTGATCTGCCTTTGCATCGTCCGGTTAAAAAAGTCGATATAATGTTCGATCAGCGGTACGATGTCTTCCTTTCGTTCCCGCAGCGGCGGCAAATCCAGCTGCACCACGCGCAGGCGGTAATACAAATCCTCCCGCAGTGTTCCGTTTTGCACGCATTCTTTCGGAGATTCATTCATCGCAGCAATAATCCTTACGTCCACAGGAATTTCCTTGGTACTTCCGATACGCGTTACTTTTTGCTCCTCCAACACGCGCAGCAGCTTTGCCTGTACTGCCAGGTCCATAGAATTGACTTCGTCCAGAAAAAGTGTACCGCCGCTGGCAGCTTCAAAGAGTCCCATATGATTTTCCGCATTGGTAAACCCTCCTTTTACAGTGCCGAACAGAATGCTTTCCAGCAAATTCTCCGGGATGGCGGCGCAGTTCTGAGAGAGAAACCGTTTTCCGCCCCGCGAGCTGTTTGCGTGCAGCGCCTGCGCGACCAACTCTTTTCCTGTACCGGTTTCTCCATAGATGAGCACCGTGGATTTCGTACGGGACGCCTGAATGATTCGCTCTTTTAACTGCTCCATTGGCGCAGAAACCGAGACGATATCGCGCAGCAGATAGGGCTCCCGTGTGCCGGTCGTTTTAGAATTCATGATAAAAATGTTCAGATGTTCTTCTCGTTCTTCCAGATACAGAAACACCTCGATACAGCCGGCAATCTGATTCTCTATATAGATAGGAAAGGTGCTGAACAACGCCTCATAAGTCTCATTTCTATAATTAATCAGCTTCTGATACTGATTCAGCAGCGGCTTTCCGGTTCGAACTACCTCAAACATGGAGCTGTTTTCCCGTTCCAGATCAGGATATATCGTAAACAGGCTCTTTCCCCGGGTTTCTTCGTTAGTCAGCGTATTGATGTCTTTGCGGCTGTTGTAATAGTATTCGATGATCCCCTTTCGGTCCATGATGATGGCGCCGTCGTAGTAATTGTAAATATTCAGAATCTGTTTGACATAGTTTGATAATTCCATATGTGTTTCTCTCCTGTCCGCGGCTTGCGCCCCGCAAAGTTTAAGAAAAAATCCCCCAGGATAAGACCTGGGTCTTTCCTGGGGGATTTGGGGGAACCTCCCCTGTATGATAAGGGCTATTTTATGCGTTCTTTGCTTCCTTCTTGTTCAGGCGGTCATAGTAGATGTAGATGACTGCGCCGATTGCAGGAACGACGATTAATCCGAAGATGGACATCATAGGGTCGTCCAGGAAGTTGCTGACAAGCAGTGCTACAAAGCATAAAGTGGCGATAATTACAGTTACTACACCGCCAGGCACCTTGTAAGGTTTTTCTTTGTCAGGGAAGCGATAACGGTTGACCAGTACACCGAATACACCAAGCAGAGAGCCGATGGCGCCCAGGAATACAACCAATGTGGTCAGCTGATCCAGACTGCGGAACAGTACCAGAATGATAGCGATGACACACTGGGTGATCAGCGCGATTGCAGGAACACCTTTATTGGAAAGCTTTCCCTGATTTCTGAAGAAATGTCCCTCGTGAGACATCGCGTAGCCGACTCTGGCATATGCCAGTACCTGCCCGTTCAGAGAACCCAGCATCGCAATCAGCATAGCTGCAACAACCAGGACGCTGCCGAAGCCGCCGAACAGACGTCTTGCGACTTCTGTACCCAGATATACGTTATCCGCTTCAATCATGGTTTTTGCTTCTTCGATTGGAATGACACGATAGATCGCGAAGTTAAACAAAATGTAGAATACGGTTACAAATCCGACACCGATGATCAGCGCTTTCGGAAGATTCTTCTGCGGATTTCTCATTTCTTCGCCCAAGTTGGCTACATTGGACCAGCCTTCAAACGCCCACAGGGAGGACAGGGTAGCGAATGCTACGATTCCGATTCCACTGGTAAAGCTAGCTGTTTCGCCAGTCGCTTCCACCGGAACAGGGCTTAAGTCCGGCATCTGATTGCCGATAATAATGGCGCCGATCAGAATAATCGCCATTGGCACAATCTTAGCAACCATGGTGATGTTTGCCATAACAGATGCCTCTTTTACACCTAAAATATTATACAAGGTAAATAAGATAATAAGGACGATAGCGATAGACTTGATGTGCATGTCCCCCATACCAGGAAAAAATTCCACCAGTGCAGTAGGTATTGCAATCGCCACCGCGGAAATGGAACCTGGACTTGCGATAAGCCACTGGCTGAATCCGTACATATAACCTACGACAGGATGATATACCTCGTTGAGATATACAGTTAGTCCGCCGGCCTTTGGCATAGAAGAGCCAAGTTCCGAGAAACAAAGAGCACCCAGCAGACTGATAACGCCGCCAACCAGCCAGCAAAGCAGCGCAACGCCAGTATCATAATTCGCTCGCTGTAATACATAAGAGCCTAAGTAGAAAATACCGGAACCGATCATAATGCCGGCAACGATGCTTACGCCGCCGAAAACAGAAATCTCTTTTTTAAATTCGCCGTTTTCAGCCGCAATATTTTTTTGATTTGACATTCTTTCTCCTCCTTTTCATTTTGATTGTCGAAAAAGATAATTGCAAAGAGTATGCCAAAAGAACATTTGTTAAAATTTCAACATCTTAAGACTCATGTACAATCTCTTCATCTTCACTTTGCAGAAAATTTTCTTAACATGTCAAATATGCGGCGGCCACTTTGATACATTCACCATAGCTCTGCCACTAAAGTGCAAGCAGCCGCACAGGGCTTTAAATCCCGGGCGGCTGCTTACTTTATTGAAAGGTGTCATTATGAATTTAGCTGTTTTGATATGGAATGAACCGTCCCAGTGTTCCGTTGACCATGGTTTTGTCTTTTACCGCAATCTGTCCGCCTAATATGACATAAGAAATCCCATCGGGCGGCAGGGTCGGCTGTTCGTAGGTGGCGCAGTCGGCAATCGCATTCTCATCGAAAATGACGATATCCGCATCGAAACCTTCTCTGATTTCACCTTTTGTCTTCAAATTGAGACGATCAGCAGGCAGCACTGTCATCTTGCGCAGCGCGTCCATCATGGTGAGAACGCCTTTTTCGCGCACCATCCTTCCAAGTACACGAGGGAATGTTCCCGCACCTCTCGGATGACCGCCACCGTCAGTGAATCCGCAGTCGCTGCCTACCATAACGTAAGGAGCCTGATACGCAAGCTCTACTTCCAGCTCGTTCATCACAAAGGCCGCCACATACAGATCCGGGTCTTCCGCGCGCAGTTTTTCAAACAGCGCCTTGTCGCACCGCTGTCCTTTATATGGACCTGCCGTAACCATCAGGTCGCTGTAGTCCCACTTCTCAAAGCTGGCTTCATCAAATACCGCGGTACCGATGCCGGTGCAGAACGCCGTGTAAGGATAGCAGTCGCAGGTAATGTCCACCCCAGCGCCTCTGGCTTCCTCGATACACGTCAGCGCCTGTCGCATGTAGCCTACCGCGCTGCAGCTTCCAATATGGGACATCTGCATGCCGTAGCCGCTTCTGCGCTGAATTTCCACCAGTTCCTCAATGGATGCCACACTGTCCGGTCCATCTGCGCGAAAATGCACAGAGGTCAAATATCCCGGCTCCTCCAGGGCAGACAAAAGTTCCACCGTTTCATCAGTTGTCACACCCGGCGCATATTCAAATCCGCAGGACAGTCCCACAGGACCGTATTTTCTGCATGCTGCCAGTTCCCGTTTCATCTGGTCAAGCTGTGCTTGCGTAGACGGTTTGTACCTGTCGCCGGCGCCGGCATGCTCACGCAGGCTGTTTTGTCCCACAAACATCATATAGTTGGTAGGACTGCCCTGACTGTTTACTCTGCCGCAAAAGTCTTCCAGCCTGTTATAGCTGTCACCGCAGTTGCCGCCTACTTTCGTCGTAACGCCCATTCTGACCTCACAGGCCGCTGTGAAAAAGTCATGTGCATCGCCGTGCAGCGCGTTTTCATGGGCATGGATGTCGATAAAACCGGGAGAGGCAATTTTGCCCTCCGCATCGATGGTTTCCAGCGTATCCTCATCCACCGTTCCTACTTTCAAAATCGTTCCGTGATCGATTAAAATGTCGGCAACTTCCCAGGTATCTGTTTCAAAATCAGGGATTTTCGCATTCAATATTTTTAACTCTTTCATTGTTTCTCCTCACTGCAACCTTAAAATTCCAGTTCTCCTGCAAAATGGCACGCCGAAAAATGGCCTTCGCCTACTTCTTTCATCTCCGGCGCTTCTGCCTTGCAGATTTCCTTACAATATTTACATCTGCCTGCGAATCGGCAGCCCGGCGTATCTTCGGTCAAACTCGGCATATCGCCGCTGAGCAGATACTTCTTGCGATACCGCTCTTTCGGATGCAGAGGCGGCACAGAAGAAAGCAGCCCGAAGGTGTACGGATGGGTGCAGAATGCGTATATGTCGGCAGTTTTGCCGATCTCCATGATCTTGCCGCCGTACATCACGCAGATCCGATCACTCATATATCTAACCACAGACAGATTGTGGGTAATGAACAGATAGGTCATGGAAAGTTCATCCTGCAGTTTGAGAAGTTCATTCAGCGTCTGCGCCTGCACCGACACATCCAGTGCACTGGTCGGTTCGTCCAGCACCAAAAGTTTCGGTTTCAGCATAATGGCGCGGGCAATACTGACTCTCTGCTGCTGTCCGCCTGACAGTTCATGGGGAAATCTGTCGAGAAGCTCCAGTCCAATATTGATCTTCTCCGCCGTATCGTAAATCAAATCCTTGGCGGTCGCCTTATTATAGCCATTAATCAAAAGCGGTCTTTCCAGGGAACGATAGATAGAAGAACGGGGATTCAGTGAGGATGCAGGGTCCTGAAACACTGCGCCTACACTTTGCCGCAGGGCTTTTTTATTCTTTTTGTCCCATACATCGAGTCCGTCCAGATAAATGGTACTCTCGGTCGGCGGCAAAAGCCCCAGAATCATCTTTGCCAGCGTCGTTTTTCCACTTCCGCTTTCTCCCACAAGTCCCAGGGTTTCCCCACGGAAAATTTCCAGATTCACATCGTCCACTGCCCGGACAAAGGCGTTTTTCTTGTCTCTCCGCAGGGGAAAGTATTTTTTCAGATGCTCCATCCGAACCAGCGTCCGGTCTTTTTCTTCACTATACATGTTCCGCACCTCCCTCCTGCAGCAAGCACGCACATAAATGCTGCTCTGCCACTTCTCTGAGCACAGGTTTTCGTTCCCTGCACAAAGGCGTGCAGTCAGGACACCGATCAGCAAAATTGCAGCCTGCTCTTTCTTCCGCAAGATTCGGCACAAAGCCTTTGATGGTCTGCAGTCTGCCTTCCTCTTTGGTAATCGTCGGCAGCGCTTTCATCAGCAGCTTCGTGTACGGATGTTTAGGATTATCAAAGATTTCAAAGACTTCGCCCACTTCGATCAGGTTTCCCGCGTACATGACGCCGACTCTGTCAGCTACATCCGCTACGATACCGAAATCATGGGTAATCATCAGGATTGCCGAATCATATTTTTTACGCAGTTCGTTCATCAGTTCAATGATGCCCGCCTGTATGGTCACATCCAGCGCCGTAGTCGGCTCGTCGGCAATGAGTAGCTTTGGATTTCTGCACAGCATCATGCCAATCATGACACGCTGCCGCATGCCGCCGCTAATCTCATGAGGATAAGACTTCATTCTCGATTCCACATCGGAGAGTTTCACGTCGCGGAGCATGTCAAAAGCGATTTGATAGGCTTTCTCTTTCTCCATCTTTTCGACCAGCAGTCCCTCCATCATCTGCGTGCCTACGGTATAAACCGGGTTCAGAGAATCCAGCGGATTCTGGAAGATCATGCCGATTTCGCTGCCCCGCACCTTTGTCATTTCCTGACGAGACAATTCCAGCAGATTTCTTCCGTCAAAATTGACCGCGCCGCCGCTGATTTTGCCCGGCGATTTAATCAGCTGCATGACGCCCATAGCAGTCGTCGACTTTCCGCAGCCGGATTCACCGACCAGGGCGAAGACCTCGCCTTTTTTTATATCAAAACTGACATGATCCACAGCCTTGACCGTGCCGCCCTGGGTTTCAAATTGAATACACAGGTCCCTGACCTCTAAAAGATTTTCACTCATTCTTTCGCCCTCCTTATACTTTCAGACGCGGGTCCAGGAGTTCCTTGACGCCTTCGCCGACCAGGTTGAAACCGAGCACTGTCCATACGATTGCAAGACCAGGTACCAGGGAAATCCACGGCGCGTTTCTGATGTACTGGATGCCCTCAGATAAAATCATGCCCCAGTCAGGCAGCGGCTGCTGCGCGCCCAGTCCTAAAAATCCCATGGAAGTGGTCGACAGAATTGCCGACGGCAAAGCCAGGGTTGCCAGGATAATAATGGTCGATACCAAATTTGGCAGAATATACCGCAATATAATAGAAATATCCTTTTCTCCGCAAATCTTCGCCGCTTCAATATAGGACAGCCCTTTCAACGACTGTACCTTCGCGCGGACAATTTTGGTAAACTGCGCCCAGCTGACGACTGCAACGGAAATTGCCACGTTCTGCGCGCTGGACCCCAGCATCAGTACGATGGCCATCGCCAGAATAATCGGCGGAATAGACCAGGTCGTATCTGTTACAAAACATACGATTTTGTCCACGGTCTTTCCATAATAACCGGCGATAATGCCTAAGGTCACGCCAATGAGTGTTTCAATGACAACCGCCACGATTCCTACGCCCAGCGCAATTCTGGAACCGTAGAAAACTCTGCTCAAAATACATCTGCCGTACTGATCTGTTCCCAGCGGATATTCCCCGCAGGGTTTTACCAGACGCATTGACATGTTCTGTTCTGTATATGTATGCGGCGAAAGCAATGGCGCGAAAATGACCACCACAATGACCGCCAGAAACAATACCGCGCCGATGACGAACATCTTGTTCTGCAGCATCAGTTTCCATTTTTCTTTTCTCATATGCTGCCTCCTATTCCAGACGAATGCGCGGATCTAAAATGCCAGATATCATATCGCCTATGATATTGCAAATGACCGTCAAAATAGTAATAACGAACACAATGCCCTGTACGATGACAAAGTCTTGTTTCGCGATGCCTTTCCAGAGCAGCTGCCCCATGCCCGGCCACGCGAAAACATTTTCCACAACCACCGCGCCGCCAATAAGCCAAGGCAGTGACAGGAAAAACATAACCGTTACCGGAATCAGCGCATTTCTAAGCACGTGACGCACGAGAATTTTTTTGTCCGTGATACCTTTGGCGTACGCCGTCGTCACGTATTTCTCGTCCATCACGTCCAAAACCTCCGACCTGGTCAGTCTGAAAATCTGCGCCAGTGCAGGCAGAGACAAGGTCAGCGCCGGCAAAATCAATGAGGCAAAGCCGCTGTAGCCTGACAGAGGCAAAATATTTAGGTGAATACTGAACACCAGCATCAAAAGCACGCCCAGCCAGAACGGCGGCATCGACCAAAGCACAACCGTCGTAATCGTCAGCGCCTTGTCGGTTATCTTATTCTTGCGAACCGCCGCCAAAAGTCCCAGGGGAATTGCCAGCAGGTATTCGATGACCAGCGCCGCCCCGGTTAAAAGCAGGGTGTAAGGCAGCCGCTGCAAAATCAGATCGCTTACATTCTGCTTCAGGGAAATGGACATACCGAAATTCCCCCGCAATATGTTTCCAAGCCAATAAAAATACTGCACCACCGGCGGTTTGTCCAGTCCCCATTCCGCCTTAATTTCTTCCACCTTTTCCGCAGACACTCTTGTATCCACCATCAGGTCGACGGGATTGCCCGGCATCGCCTGCATGATACCGAAAATCAAAACGGTTACAAACAGTACGACCAGAATACCGATGAGCAGCCGCTTGATGATATAACGCATAATATCGTTCAAAGTGATTCCTCCAATCAGCGGGCAGAAGAAGTCTGTCCTCTGCCCGCCTTTTCTACTTTATCTATGCAAATACTTCCTTCACGATTTTCTCATACAGCTGATTCTTCGGCAGCCCTTCGTAATTGGTGAGCATGATGATGGAAATCCGATCGTCTACATACCGGGAGCAGCGGGAAATAAATCCCATGGTGCCTCCTGTATGCCAGATTTCCTTATGACCCGGCGTTTCTCCGTTTAAGAAAAATCCAAGACCATAGCCTGTTCCTTCGCCGTTTTTCAGGTGATTTTCCACAAAGGATTCCGCCATCGCTTCTCTGGAAAGAAAGCAGCTTTCACTACTTTCATAAAGGTGTCTGTGCCATGTCAGCATATCGTCCACATTGGACTGTATGTTGCCGTCCGCATAGCCGACCAGCCGCATATCGTAGACTTGCTTCGCAAAGCTGCCGTCCGGCTGTACCTCATAGCCTTCGATCAGGGAAGCAGGTTTTGAGTCCATGCCATCCGGTGCGCAGGATCTGCGCATTCCAACCGGTTTCAGAATTTTTTCTTCCAAAAATTTTCCAAATGGCATGCCGGAAAGCTGTGATACAATTTCACCCAGCATCACATAGGCGGAATTGCTGTAGCTGTACTGACTGTCCGGCTCAAAATCCAGCACATCAAAGGTCTTGATGATTTCCAGCATATCCTTCGTGCTTGCACACGCCGCCTGATCCCACTTCTGCCATGTATTGTCGTCAAAGTATTCTTTGATGCCAGACTGATGATTCATGAGCTGCCGCACGGTAATGTTTTTGACAAAAGGTGGAAAGTCCGGGAAAAACCGGTCAATGGTCTCATCCAAGGACAACAACCCCTGTTCTTGCAGCATCAAAATCGCAAAGCAGGTAAACTGCTTGGTGTTGGATGCGATTACAAAGTTATCTTCCGGCGTAATTGGTCTCCCGTTTTCCAAATCCGCCATGCCGTAGGCTTTGCGCAGGAGAATCTCATCTCCCTTGGCGATCAGGAGCGCCATGCCCGGTGTTTTCTCATTCATGACCGGCGCAATAACCGCGTCCAGCCGCTGTTCCAGGTTTCCTTGCTGCATCATGCACTACTCCTTTACCGTATCGCCAAACAAACTTCTTCCGTCGTTGGTGATTTCAAATCCCTTGATATTGCTTCTCGTCGCAGTGCAGTCAACATCCGCGAACAGGGAAACTGCCGGCATCTGCGCGAAAATCGCATCGTGGAATTCTTCGTATTTCTTCACACGTTCGTCCGGATCGGTGATATAACGGGCTTCTTCCAGCTTCTTCGTTACAGTGGCGTCATGCCAAGGATAACCGGAAGCTTCTGTAAATACATAATAGAGAATATCCGCGTCAACCCATTCAAAGTTTCTGGATGCCGACTGATAGTTATTTTCTCTCATCAGCTGCTTGATGTACGGTCCTTCATATTCTCTGATTTCCACATCGATACCGACCTGTTTCAGCTGATCCTGCAGTACCGGCGCGGAAGCCTTCGCCGTCGCTCTGTCAGTGGAAGAACAGAATTCAAAGGTCAGCTTCTTTCCGTCTTTTTCTACAAATCCGTCGCCGTCCTTATCCTCGTAGCCGGCTTCTTTCAGAAGGGCTTTCGCCTTTTCCTGGTCAAACTTATAAAGCTTTGCAAGAGCCGCTTCTTTTTCTTCACTGAAGCCTGCCTGTGCCTTGGAAATGAATCCGTAGGTCGGCGAGATGACATTGTTCATGGATTCAGCCAGCGCGTCCTTGTCGATTGCCAGGTTGATTGCCTGACGCACTTTGATGTCGTCAAGAGGCGCGGTATCTGTGTTCATCATCAGGTAAGATACGCCTGCCTGCTCATTTTCGTAAGTGGTGATATCCGCATTTGCCTTCAAATCTTCGCGGCTTGCTGCCGGAATATTGTAAGCGATATCGACGTTGCCAGCTTCCAGTTCGCTGACTCTGGTGAATTCATCCGGAATGAAGCGGACGATAATCTCATCAAAGTTTGCCAGTCCTTTATTTTCCACATTCGGGTTGGCGGTTTTGAAGTTCGGGTTCTTCTCCAGAATAATCTGGGAACCTGCCTGCCAGTCTTTTACCATATACATACCGTTGGTTACCGCGCACCGGTTGTATTCGTCTTTGCCCATTTCTTCTGCTTTGTCGACATGAACAACGCCGCCGAAGTCGCTGCACAGGCTTGCCCACATATATGCCGCAGGCTCTGACAGATGGTAAATCAAGGTCGTGTCATCGACAACTTCGATATCCTTAATAGCTTCTACGTCTCCAGAATATTCACTGATTTCCTTCATACGCAGCACAGATTTCTTGACGCTTTCCGCAGTCAGCGGATCTCCGTTGGAAAACTTGGAATCCGCAAAGAGATGGAACGTAATGGAAAGTCCATCCTCGGAAATCTCATAGCTTTCTGCAAAGCACGGCAGAATTTCTTCTAAATCCTTGCTGTAAGTAACCAGCGGACTGTAGATCAGTTCATGGACTACATTGGTCCAGCCAATCTGCTGAATGTCTGTACCTTCTACTTCGTCCTGCACTGCGATGACCAGCGTCTTGCTGCCTTCGCCTTCGCTGCTGTCATTACCGCCGCAGCCGCTCATCAGCGTGACTGCTGCAAGCAGCATGATCAGTAATATTGCAGTAAACTTTTTCTGTTTCTTTAACATCTTCTCTTTCTCCTTTTCATTTTTATATCCACAACCGAAGGATGTCTTTCTTCCGGCTGATGAACTCATATCTTATAGCCAATCATGACCGTCAGCAGCGGCTGAAATCGGCTATCCAATCCCAGAATTCCGCAAGCCTTTTTCTCAAAAGACAGGATGCTGAAATCCAGCTGACAGCAAAGACCGCTGGTTTCCGCAAGCTGGCACATCATATGAGCACTGATGCTGGTTTCGCCTGTTTTCTTCGCAAGTTCTCTGCAGCCTGCTTCTATCCTCTGTATTTCGGTATAAAAGACCAGTATGACAGGCGGAACGTTGCCCTCTTCCTGTAAAGGATTACTTTGTCTCAGCAGCGCCGTGATTTGACTGCGCATTGCACTGCTGGAAATCCGCATGACCTCTACCCCTTCTGGCAGCCGCTGCTTAACAAATTCCGTCAGGGACAAAACCAATGTCCGGGACACTTTTCGCTTATTGAACTGCAGATGCCGCCGCTCGATCACCGGAAAGGGAATCTCGTGTGCCGCATTTCCGTCTTTCTGCGTCCGTACCGTTTGAAAATGCAGCAGCCGCTCCTGTATGCACGTGTCCTCCGCGTCAATCTTTCTGAACTGCGCGCTTTGGGAAAGATATTGATTTCGAAATTCCGCCGGTGTACATTTCAGATACATGGCAAAATGCTTATAGAAATACCGCGGTGCCGAAAATCCGCAGAGCTCGGAAATCATGGTAACATTCTTCCGTCCCTGAATCAGATACCGCACAGACTGAATGATGCGGTAATATGCCAGCGTATCCTTAAAATTCATATTTAACCGCTCATTAAACTCTTTAGACAAATACTGCTGACTAACATATTCACCGTCGGCCAGCTGCTTTAGATTGATTTTCTCATCGCAGTGATTATACATATAGGTACAGATGCGCAAAAAACGTTCCGCCCGCGGGTCAGTTCCCCGCTTGACGTTGAGCATGTTCAAAAGATCATGACAATTATCTACAATAAAATTGACAATATCGCAAACCCACTGTTCTATAACGGCGCGATCTCTCTGTGCCAGGCAGTCACCATACAGCATCTGCAGCTTATCCTTCAACATCGCCTGCGCCTTACTGCCTGTAGTCGAGTCGTAAAAAAGCGTGGTATTACAGTTGTACATTCCAGTCTCTATGAGATTACAGTACTCCACCGCTTTTTCCCTTTGGATTTCAAAGAATAAAATCAAATTGTCTTCACTGCACTGTTCAATACAGAAAGGTTCTTCAATATTGACAATTTCAATCTGTCCCGCGGACAGCGTATGTACCCCAGCAACCCATCTGCAGCTGACACTGCCGCAAAGCACATAGAGCAGCCTCAAATTTTCGCTCAAATGGAACGGCATATAAGTGACCTGTCCCGCATCAATTTTCAGCAAATTCTCGTACAGTTTCATGACTTTTTCTCCTTTTATTTATTGTATTTTTTCAAAATTACAATAGCAATACACAAAATTAAACTGTTATTGTACTTTTTTAACCAAAAACAAAACAAGTGCGTAGGGTCACGACTCGCATGACCTGCGCACTTGTTTTCTATGTGTTGTACTTATTCTTGTTCTTTTTATGCCATACTTGCAAAACCGCTTCTACTTGTGCGATTAGCTGTTTTCTGTCGGGGATATAGGAAATATACCGGGATGCAAATATTGTATGAGACAGTCCGCCAAGGGCATACTCCGCCGCCGCGTCCCTACAAACATCAAGCTGCGTTTATCTGCATCAGAAATCGTTCAATTTTATCGCGCCTCTCAAGATATGCTGAAATCAGTATAGCATAAAAACGGCTTTTTTCTACACAACAAAAAGGAGCGCCGCAGCAGTTATGTACCATAACCATAGCGCCTGATTCATTTTGTCCGGACATTTGATCATGTCGTAAAACATCTGCTCCTGTCCTCTCATCATACTGAGCGCGCCGAAGTGTTGCTGCTAAAAACGAATCTTTCCATCACAGAAATCGCCCTTCGCGCCGGCTTTTCTTCATCGGGATATTTCACTAACGTGTTTCGGGAAAAGCACGGCATAACGCCCAGCGGGTTTAGGAATTTCCTAAACCGGTAGATTTACGATTGTTTCAAGGGAATAAAGACGCACCGTCTCCGGATTTGCCGCCGCAAGCTCTACAAGTTTCTTATCAAATCCACTTTCAGAAAAAAGCGCGTAGTGAAATCTCGCCTTTTCTTTAAGCGGTGTGAGCTTTGCCGAAACGTCAAGGTAGTCCGAATAATCAAATAGACTGTTTTTAAACTTACATTCGCAGACCAAATACTTATCTGCGTCCTGACTGATTCCAAGAATATCAATCTCTGTTTCTGCAGTTCGCAAGCCGCCATGTGCATTTTTATTGCGAACTGTAGTTTTTCCCATCCAGCGTCCAAGCTTTGCATAGCGGAATGGGAGTGCATGCTGCTTCTGCAGTTCTTTTAAATACTCCTTGCAGATATCTTCAAAAGCAAAGGATACAAACCTGTGTAATGCAGGCTTTACGATATATTCATATACGCCATCCACATCGCCGTCTTCAAGCTGAGAAAAGTTAGCAAATCCAAAAGCATACCAAAATCTAAAGAAATGGTCAGTTAAACGATAAATCCCCCTACTGGTATTTGCCTTTTCCTTTAGCCCTGTATCCACTGAAAACTCCCGCTCAACGATTCCAAGCTCTATAAGATTTTTCAGATAAACGCTGGTCTTTGCCGTATCTTCGACAAGAGACTTCTGGCTGATTTCGTTCAGCTTTGTACTCCCCAAAGCAACTGCCTCAATGATAGAATTGTATATCGGCGTTTCACGAAGTTCCTGGTGCAGCAAAAAATCCACTTCACTGTATAGCACGCAGCCTTTGGATAAGATATTCCGCTTAATGTTTTCTTCTATCGTAAGGTTCGGACTCCATTGCTTCAGGTAATGTGGTACTCCGCCAAGTACCGCGTAAGCAGTAACTTTATCTCCCTCGGAGTAATTTGGGAAAAATTTCACAACGTCATAAAAGCCCATTTCTTCCATCTTATAAATTCCCGTTGCTCTTCCATATAACGGATTTTTCTCAGCAAGCAGTTCTTTTTCAATAAAGCTCATAGAACTTCCGCACAGAATTATCATGACATTCCTTTCCTTTAATTCACTGTCCCAAAGGTTCTGTAAAATAGAGGGAATACTGCGGTTGGTCCGGCACATATAAGGAAATTCATCTATAACGACCAGCTTCTTCTCCGGCCCATAAGGCAAATCTAATATTGCACGAAATACATTCTCCCAATCAGAAAACTCCGTTATATACTTCTTCGCAGGGATATCCTCTCTGAGCAGCTGTTTGGAAAACTTTGCAAGCTGCATTGGATCGGTCGTCTGGGTACAGGAAAAAAAGACGTGAGGTTTCCCCTTGCAGAACTCTCTCAGCGTTTCAGTTTTACCTATACGTCGCCTGCCGTACAAAACAATCAGCTGTCCGCCCTCAGTCCCATATTTATCGTTTAAAAACTTCAGTTCCGCTTCTCTTCCTATGAACATATGATCCTCCCTTTAATGACTAAATCCAAATTTACTAAATCTAAATTTAGTATTATTATACCCGATTTTTCTAAAGACAGCAAGGAATTTTGCAAAAGTATTTTCCCACAACAAAACTGCAGCCTTATTAAAAGGTCTGCAGTCTCACTTAAAGTGTATTAAAGTAGTCCCTAATATTCTGCACAGCTTTTTCCCCAAGCCGTTTTCTCGCATTCCACGTGAATCCCGCCACATGGTCAGGAATAGAAATACGTTCCTGGGCTTTATACCACTGTCGTTTCTCCTTATGAATAGAGCCGGAGTCAAGGATCGCATAGTTTCCTTCTGCAAGCCAGCGCTCAAAGGCGTCCTGATTAAAAGACGGTCCCACACCCACGTTGATAAAAATTTTGTGGTTTCCCATCAGCGCAAACTCTTCCTCTCCGACAACAATCTGATTGCGGGGAATGCTGGTCAAAATTATATCGCTTTCTGCAAAGAGATCTTCCTTCTCCCTATATGTATAAGGGCAATCTTCTTTTTCTCTTCGATTATAGTAAGAAACCTCCATACCGAAGAAATCAGCCGCCTCAGCCACCATCGTACCAACAGTTCCAAGTCCAATAATGCCAAGTTTCATGCCACGCAGCTCTCTCTGCTCCTCATAGAAAGAAATTTTTCCAAGCCCCTTTACCATCTGGACCAGTTCACTGATGACAAATTCCACTACACCATAATCACCATAATGGCTGACTCCACTTACCACAATTCCATTCTCTCTGCAGTAAGCAGTGTCCACATTGCAGGAATCATCATTAAAATAGGTGCAGCACAGTCCAACATACTTAAGGTTCGGACACTGCGACAGAATGTCTTTTGAAAGCGCTGTGTTCCAAGACACCAAAACAGCGTCAGCGTCCTTAATTCGCTGCAAAATCACGTCCTCTTCCGTCGGAAAATCCTCATAATAAATAACTCGTTCTGCCATCTGCGCTAGCTGCGGCAGCACAAATTCAGCAATTCCAGTATTGTCGACCATGACAAGTAAATCAAACTTTTTCATTGCAAACTCCGATTTCCCTGCATTTTAAGCGCTTACAGTTCTTCAAATGCAGTCTCTATGCCATATTTTTCTTTTATCTTTCCCAAAGCAATCAGATGAGGCAATTCGTCGTGATAAACTTGCGCAGCTTTGTCCACCCATTTTTCTACAATTAGAATTTCATTGGCTCTTTCACAGGAAAAATAATAATCGTAGCGAAGATTCCCCTCTTCCTTATGAGTTTCACTGATAATGCCAGCAGCTTCGACTTCCTGATAAAAGGCGCGAAGCGTCTGCTCATCCTTTGCAGTATAAGTTACGAGTAAATTATACATCTTTTTCTCCTTCCTTACAAGGATTTCATCACGCTGACTTCCAGCGGACTGCCCTTTGCCCCCGCTTTTGCAACGTCTGCAAGCTGCGCCATACGCTCCTCGCTTGGCGTCTTCACCTCTGACAGTTCGTAGGTCCTTCCAATCTGACCGTACTTTACCTCACCCAAATTGTGATACGGCAAAAGTTCCAGCTGGCTGATGCCTGCCGAAGTAATATATTCCGCAGTTTTTGCAATGTTAATATCATCGTCGTTGATTCCCGGAACGACCGGAATTCTTACAATAATATTGTCATGGCGAGATGCAAGGGCTGCCAAATTTTCTAAAATTAGCTTGTTGGAAACGCCTGTAATCTCCTGATGTCTTTCGTCGTTCATGTGTTTCACATCAAAGAATACAAGGTCCAGGTGCTCCGCTGCTGAAAGCAAATCCTCAGCCTTTCCAAATCCAGTGGTTTCAATGGCTGTATGTATGCCGTTCTCTTTGCATGCCTTTAGCATTTCTACCAAAAATTCATGCTGCATCAGAGGCTCGCCTCCGGAAAAGGTTACTCCGCCGTTGGAAGAGTCATAAAAATTCTTATCCTTCAATATTTCGTGGAGCAGTTCCTCCACGGTATAATCTTCTCCAACCACTTTCTTTCCATTGGTGCAGCATTCCTTGACACAAATGCCACACAGGTCGCATTCACTGCGACCTGTGATTTCAAAAGGCGGTTTTCTTTCAATCAGTCCCTTCGGACAGACCTCTGCGCAATAACCGCACTTTACACATCTTGTCTGAAAGCACGCCACTTCTTTTTCGACGCGCTGGCTTTCAGGATTGGAACACCAAAGGCAGTTTAGGGGGCACCCTTTAAAAAACACTGTAGTTCGGATGCCCGGCCCATCGTGAATGGACATTTTCTGTATATTAAAAACGGTTCCTTTGTTCATTCAATCTGCCTCCAAATCATTAGCAGCAGCCGCAGCCTACATTTTTGTGCGCTGTTCTGCCGATGATATTATTCTGTACTTCTCTGTCCAGTTCGATGAAGTATGCGGAATATCCAGCTACACGAACCAGCAGGTTCTTATAGTCCTCAGGACTTTCCTGCGCAGCTTCCAGTGTTCCTGCATCTACTACGTTGATCTGAATGTGTTCGCCGTCCATGTCAAAGTAAGACTGAATCACATTTCTCAAAATCTCTTTGCCTTCTTCTCCCTGCACAATGTTCGGGTCAAATTTAATGTTGAACAGTGCGCCGTTGTTGCAGTCACACTGGTCGATGGACGCAACAGACTTGATAGTTGCAGTCGGGCTGGTTACGTCTCTTCCTACCATTGGGGAAGCGTTGTCGGATACAGGCTCACCTGCCAATCTGCCGTCAGGTGTCGCACCGATGGTCTTACCCTGCAGTACGTTGAAGGATGTAGACAGAATGCAGTTTTCGTAAGTGCCGCCGCGGCTGTCACGATACTTGACCATTTCAGCATTGTAAGCGCGAATCATACGATTTGCATAACCGTCAACTCTCTCTTTATCGTTACCGTATTTATCAACTTTGTTTAAGATGATATTGCGCAGTCTTTCATTGCCTTCATAGTTGTTGTGAAGAATTTCGTTAAATTCGCTGGCTTTCATCATCTTTTCCTGGAAGACTACATAATCGATTGCTTCCAAGCAATCAGCGCCGTTTGCCATAGCAACCAGGAATACGCCGGAACTGTTGTATAATGCGCCGCCTTCTTCCAGAGACTTTCCTCTGCCGATGCAGTCAGTCACCAGTGCAGAAGCATATCCCTTTGGAACATACAGTGCGTGCATTGCGCAAACCTTTGTGTAAGCTTCGCACATTACCTTTACAAAGTGTACAATCTGCTTGTGCAGCGCTTCTTCAAAATCTTTCACACTGGTGAAAGTATCAGGATCGCCGGTTTTCAGACCCATCTCACATTTTGCAACTGGATCATAACCATTGTTTAATACCAGTTCGATACATTTTGCAGCATTGATATATCCCACGTTTGGTCTGCCGTCAGTTTTGCCCTGCACATAAGGCTCTACACAGCCGTGAATCGTCCAATCTCTGGAATCTTCTTCTGTTGCACCTTTGTTTTTCAGTGCATTTGCAATCATGTTGTCATTGTAGAACGCCGGAATCGCATAACCCTTCTGCACCATGCCAAGAGCGACATCCATCAGTTCCTTTGGTGTATTATCGTTTACACGCAATGCCATGGTCGGCTGTACAGTCTTAACAAGATCCCATGCGTTAAATACTGCATAAGTCAACTCGTTGGTTGCATCTTTGCCGTCTCTGGTCAGCCCGCCAATTGCCATCTGCTGCCACATCGGATATGCTGCAAAGCCCAGGGAGTCAAAACTGTCACGCAGTTTCAGCATTTCTGTGCACTTGATGTATAAAGCTGCCAGCAATTCTTCTGCATCTTCTGCTGCCATATCGCCTTCGATAACAGATTTCTTATAATAAGGATACAGATTCTGATCCAGTCTGCCCACCGCAATGGAATGACCGTTGTCTTCAATCTGAATCGTCAGCTGCAGGAACCAAACAAACTGCAGCGCTTCCCAGAAATCTCTCGGCTCATTTTCAGGAACGTTAGAGCATACATCTGCAATTTTCAAAAGTTCTGCTTTTCTCTTAGGGTCTGTTTCTGCTTCTGCCAGTTTTGCAGCCTGATCAGAGAATTTGTGTGCAAATCTGATAACTGCCTCGCAGGAAATGATGTTTGCATTCCAGAAATCGATTTTTCTGCTGTCTTCCGGAGTCAGCACCTGGGTTTTTTCAATCATTTCTTTGGAACGGGCAATAATACCTTTCAGACCTACCGGCAAAATGCTCGGATAATCAGGGGAAATATGTCCCATACCTGTAGTTCTCGCACCAACTGACAATACACCACAATCCTGCGCTTTCAGCACGTAATCATCAAGTGCTGCAGTTGACTGTATATCAAAGGTATTTTCTCCCCAGCTTTCCAGGATTGGAAGCAGTTCTGCCTTTGTTTCAGCCGGTACTACAATCGGGTCAGTGCCGCGTACTGGGAACATATCAATTTCATCGATAACCCACTTTGCACCAAATTCAGGGAATACAGGAACACCTCTGACCCTTTTGGTCTGGCTGCCTACAATCAGCTCTCCATCCTGCATGTTGGCTTCCATATTATCCAGAATATATGCAAAAGCGTGCGCTCTGCGAAGTACTGGTGTGTAGGTTGCAAATTTAGCATAAGCTTCCGTTACCAGCTTAGCCCTTTCGGTATCCAGCTGCGGTTTAGAATTTTTCAGACGATCATTCATCATCTCAATTCTGTCTCGGTTCATAGTCTTTCTCCTTCTCTTCAGTGGTTTATAAATTAAAAAAGTATGATTTAAGTTTTATTACCTAAATCATACTTGATAATTCATTCACAAGGTAGCGGAGAAATCTCATGTTCACCGTGACAATTTGTATCATGGAAAAGCGTTTATCCTTCTTTTATAAGAGCGAGAAACTTCTTCACAGACGGCGAAATATCACTTTTGGATTTTACCGCAAAACCAATACTTCTATGAAGTTCTCTGTCGATCGGTCTGTATTCTACTGCAAAGCCGGAAACTGCGTATTCAGCAATCAGCTTTGGAACCAGCGTCACAAAACCGTTCTCCTCCACCATACGGATTACTGTAAAATCCGAATTGAAGGTGTATCCGCCTAAATCCTGATTGAGATCTATATATCTCATCAGCTGAATGATGTCCTGATCAAATCCTTTATGAGATTTAAAAAGAATAACCCGTTCTTTAAAGAGGTGCTCTAAAGTCACAATTTCATTTAGAGTCAGCGGATGTCCCTTAGGCAGCAGCGCCACATACTCATCTCTGCGCTCGCCGAACCAGTCAAAATTGTGATAAGGCTGCCTGCTGAAAAGTCCGATATCAATAATGCCACGGTTGAGCCACTGCTCCAGCACATCTACGCTATGTTCCTCTAAAACCTCCACCTGAATTTTAGGATATCGCTTGCAAAATTCCTTTAAAATGCTCGGGAGCAAAACATATGCCGTCGTTGGAAATCCCCCGATTCGAATCGTGCCCTTTTCCAGACCGTTGATTAGTGCAATTTCTGTTTCCAGTTTTTCACTTTCCTTAACAATCCGTCTTATCATCGGCATCAGCCGCTCTCCTTCAGAAGTCAGGCTGATGCCTTTATTGCTTCTTTTTATAATAGGAAAGCCCAGTTCTGTTTCCATACTGTTGAGCATTTTGGAAATCCCCGAATGGGTGTATCCCAAATCATAGCTAACATTATTAATACTGCCTCGATCGACCACCTTGAGCAATACTTCGTATTTCTTTAAATCCATCGGTTCACCCCTTTCAGTCTGCGGTTACGTAGATTATACATGTTCAACCCTGAAAATTCAATTCATATTAAATCATCGCTATAATAAAGTAAAAAAGGGGGAGCAGGCACCAGCCCTGCTCCCAATAAGTTTTTGAAAAAATAAACGAGTTATTTAATTAGTTTGCTCTTGCCTTCTTAGCCGGTTTCTTTCCGTTTTTATAGAAGATACCAATGCCGGTCCAAGCCAGAACCAGTGCGACTGCTGGTGTTAGCCAACCTAAGAAACAGTATGGCAGATAGGATAATGTTGCAACACCTAAGGTGCTTGCCATGTACATACCGTTAGAGTTCCAAGGAATCAATGCGGCACACATAGTACCAGTATCTTCCAGGGATCTAGACAGTACCTTTCTGTCAATTTCGAGGTCGTCATATGCAGGTGCGAACAGCTTGGAGTTAATCAGCATGGAGCTTTCCAAAGATCCAGTCAACGCCTGCATCAGGAAAGACGATGCCAGTGTAGCAGTAACCAGCGTGCTTGCTCTCTTTGTAATACCTGCAACCTTTTCAAGAACTGTACGCAGTACACCTGTTACGTCCAAAATGTTGCCCAGCACGCAGGCAAAGAAATACAGTGCTACAGTCCACAGCATGCTGGAGAGGCCGCCTCTGTTGAGCAGTCTGTCGATGTCAGCAACGCCGGATTCGATGGAATAACCATTGTACATAATGTTGGAAATATCTACAAAGGAAGTTCCCTGCAGAATCATAGCCATAACAGCGCCGAGCAGTGCGGAAACTACCAGTCCCGGAATAGCCGGTGCCTTCTTGATTACAACTACAAGCAGTACAACGATTGGCAGCAGGCACACAGGACTCAGGTTGAAGTTAGCATCCAGATTGTCCAGATACATATTAACAGTGGATTCATCAACTGTACCCTTTGCTACAGTTGTAAAGCCTAAAACACCGTACATGATAATCGCAATGATGTAAGCTGGTACTGTTGTCCACAGCATGGAGCCCATGTGGGAGAACAGCGAAACGCCGGACATCGCGGAAGCCAGATTTGTTGTATCTGAGAACGGTGACATTTTATCTCCGAAGTAGGAACCGGAAACGACTGCACCTGCAGTAAATGCCGGATTAATACCAAGACCTGCTCCGATACCCATAAATGCGATACCTACAGTACCCGCAGAAGACCATGAGCTGCCGCAGGCGATGGACATGAATGAGCTTGCGATACAAGCGCAAATCAGGAAAAACTTAGGGTTGATAATTTTTAATCCGATATAGATGATGTACGGAATTGTACCAGACGCAATCCAAGTTGCGATAACTGCACCAATTAGCAGCAGAATAAACGTAGCAATCAGCATACTGTAAACGCCATCCATCATCATCTTCTGGATATCATCCCATTTATAGCCTAGAAACATTGCATAAGCACTTGCGACAATAATCGCAAACATAAGAGCGATACGAATATCAATGTTCAGCCACAGCAGACTGGCCATCAGAATCGCTACGACGATAATCATGATGGAGATTGCCGCCAGGAAAGTTGGAGCTTTAATTTTCTTTTCCATAGTTTTCTCCTCAAACTTTTACATAAATTAATTGATTTTTTTGGATAAAAGCAATTCTCTTTTCTCTACACCCATATTGATTTTATGAATATGTATACACATTCGACATGTATGTTGTCTGACAACATTATATCTGTTACAGCCGCTCCTTGCATAGCGTCCATTTGTTAATATGACCTTGACAAATCGGGCAATTAAATCTGGCAAAAATCCGTTTTGCGCCTTGACGATAAATTGTTTAACCGATATACTATGTCAAGAATTAAGAACCCTTGCGGAGGCATACATGGAAAAAACAGCACTATTAAGCAAACTTGCATTTACCCAATATAAAACACAATCCGACTATCTGGCAGAAAAGATTAAACAGATGATTACGCATGAGGAATTTGAGGACGGCTTTGTCTTTCCCAACGAAAATGAGTTCTGTAAAATTCTCAATGTCAGCAGAGGAACTCTACGAGATGCTTACAAGAAGCTAGATACACAAGGCTTTATCGAGCGAACCAAACACGGCACCTACGTAAAGTGTCGGGATACCATTGCAAAACAAGGAAATTTCACCGCAACTTTGGAACTTGCTTCCACCAAGGAGATGGTGGAATTTATTTCTGCTTTTGAACCGGAAGCAGCCTGTCTCGCAGCTCAAAAAATCGATGATGCCGGTATCGCACAACTGGAACTTCTCATGGAGGAGTGTGAACAGTGTGTCGGTAACCAGACTACTCTGAACGAAGCCAATTACAGATTTCATGAGTTTATCCGCATGCAAGCCCAAAACAATCTTGTAACCAGCATTTTGACTGCATATTATGACATTTTCAATCAGTACATCATAAACTCTATTTATTATATTCTAAAAAACAGCGCTGATACATTCCGCGATACCGCACTCGCCCAGCACAGAGAACTTCTCGAAGCATTTAAAGTTCACGACGGCGAAAAAGTTCGGCTAATTACCCGGGAGCATCTGCAGGCTGACTTGAAAATGTACGCTATGTTAAAAGAAAAATCGGAAAGATAAAAATTTGACCACGTAATCATGCGTGGTCTTTTTGTTTAAGAGTAGTTAAGAGTTCCCACTGATAAAATAACACTAGCATAAAATCTGCAAGTATCATAAAAACACCAGTTAGAGTGCACCTCCAACTGGTCAAAATATTATTTTTTAATTGCCTACTTGACGGGTAGCAGTTCACATTTGACATAGAGCCCATTAGTTTCACTAGCGGTTACTGTTAATGGCTGATTCAGTTCAACGTCCCGAGCCAGCTTATACTGAACTCCTGCAAGCAATTCGGTTGTTGCTTCAGTAATTTCAGTCCTGTCTGTGTTAAGATTATCAGATCAGCCACAAAAGCCATTGCCGGCATGAACGTCATTACCATCACTACGCATAACAGTGAAGTTAATAGTTTTTTCATTTCTTTTTTCCTCCTTAATAATTCACTCAATGTTCTACAAAGGTCTATCCTGTTTAATATTATTGTACCTGCTATACTTTATCCGCAAGCACTTTTCTCACTTTATATTTCACATTATAGCCATAGGCGGTTAAACTTTATTGTATTTTTGCAGGGGTCTTCCGATTTTTTGCAAAAATCATTTTCAAGTCTATTCTGTATGCCTTTATGCATTTTTTTACATTTTTTATTATTTTAATACAAAAAATCCTTGATTTATTCAGGCAGGTGTGGTATATTACATGCACTGATTAATTTTTATTCACGATTATAAATATTTACATATTCGGAGGAACACACTATGGCAAAAGAAAAAATCGTCCTTGCCTATTCCGGCGGTCTGGACACATCCATCATCATCGCATGGCTGAAAGAACACTATGACTGCGAAGTCATTGCTGTTTGCTGCAATACTGGGCAGAAGGAGGACTTCGATGCAATCGAAAAGAAAGCCTACGCTACAGGCGCAGACAAAGCCTACATATTAGATATTCAGGAAGAATTCATTACCGACTTTATCTATCCAACTTTAAAAGCAGACGCAATCTATGAAAACGACTATCTGCTGGGTACTTCCATGGCAAGACCGCTGCAGGCGAAGAAACTGGTAGAAATCGCTGAAGCTGAAGGTGCTTTTACCATTGCCCACGGCTGTACCGGAAAAGGCAACGACCAGGTTCGTTTTGAGTCCACTATTCATGCACTGAATCCTGCTATCAAAATCATCGCACCTTGGCGAATCTGGGATCTGCAGTCTCGTGAACAGTGTATTGAATATGCGCATCAGCACAACATTCCGATTGCACAGACTGTAGAAAAAATTTATTCCAGAGACGAAAACATCTGGCACATTAGTCACGAAGGCGGCAATCTGGAAAACCCATGGAACGAGCATAAGCCTGACATCCACGTACTTTCAAAGACGCCAGAGGACGCACCTGACACTCCGACTTATGTAGAAATTGATTTTGAAAAAGGCATCCCTGTTGCTATAGATGGAAAGAAAATGGGTCCAATTGAGCTTTTAACCGAGTTAAATAAATTAGGCAGCGAGAACGGCGTCGGGACCATTGATATCATCGAAAACCGTCTGGTCGGCATGAAATCCAGAGGCGTATACGAAACGCCGGGCGGCACCATTTTATTCGCAGCGCATAAAGACCTGGAAAAACTCATTTTAGACAGAGATACCCTGCAGTACCGCAACATTGTCTCTCAGAAATTTGCGCAGCTGGTTTACGACGGTCTTTGGTTTACACCGCTCCGTGAAGCCATTTCCGCATTTGTAGACGAAACACAAAAGCTGGTAACCGGTACGGTAAGGATGAAACTTTACAAGGGCACCGCTTGGCCTGTTGCAAGTAAATCTCCATATTCCTTATACAACGAAGAGTTCGCAACATTTAGCGAAGATGAAGTGTACAATCAGAGCGATGCAGAAGGCTTTATCAACCTATTCTCTCTGCCGCTGAAAATCAGAGCAATCCAGAAGCAAAACCTGGAGGGCGTTCCTGAAGCACAAAAAGAACTGGGCAAAAAGATCTTTAAGGGCGGTTCTTTCGTAGAATAATATCCTCAAAAAAATTTAAGGCTGCCGGCATGGCAGCCTTACTTTTATCCTTCCATGAACTCTTCTACAAAATTTGTCAGCACTTTTACGCTCTTCTCAAGTCCCAGGACGGAGGAGTTAATCACCAGATTATATCCCCGGGAATCTCCCCACTTAGTATCACAATAATAGTTATGATATGTCTTTCTGACTGCGTCGCGCTGTTTCATCAGACCGGCTGCTTCATGGGCGTCACAGCCTTCCGTCTCTATCAGTCTTTTTATTTTCGCTTCTTTTTTGCCGTTGATAAAAAAGCTGACCATGTTAGGATTATCCCGGAGGATATATTCTCCGCAGCGGCCCACAAGAACAAAGGATTTCCCTTCTTTCGCCATGGTCTGCACGATTTCAAAGGTTTTTCTAGCCACATGTTCGGGCACGGATGTGGAAAAATCATCAAATCTTCTGGAAAACAGTCTACTTACAGGTTTTTCATCCATCTTCTTTACCAGTTCCAACTCGTAACCGGTTTCCTTGGCGACAAGCTGCTGGATTTTTTCTTTATCGTAAAACGGAATGCGAAACGCTTCTGACAGCTGCTTTGCAACTTCATGTCCGCCGCTTCCGCTTTCTCTTCCAATCGTAATAATCAGTTGTTTTTTCATTGGAATTTCCTTTCTGTTTTATCTCTATACATATCTTGCGTACAGACACAACAGAGATATTCCGATAATTAAAATCGTGCCCGGTACGCAGTACTTACAATAGGTGCCCCATCCAATCGGGTGTCCTTCCTTGGCTGCGATAGAGGTTCCCACCACATTAGCAGAAGCGCCAATTGGTGTTGCATTACCGCCAAAGTCGGTCCCCAGTGCCAACGTCCATGCCAGCATAGACAGATTGATACCCTGCGCCGCAGAGATAGACTTGATCACCGGAATCATAGTTGCTGCAAACGGAATATTGTCCACTAGTGCGCTGCACACAGCTGACAGCAGCAGAATGACCAGTAAAATCAGCTTGATATTGCCTTGACAGATATTCATAATGCCCTGCGCCATCAGTTCCAGTATGCCTGTTTCCTCTAATCCTCCTACAGAAACAAATAGTCCGATGAAAAAAAGCAGCGTCTTATAGTCTACTTTTTTCAGCACTTCAGCAGTCTTTTTCTTATCTTCCAGCACGATCATTCCAAGTATCGTAACCACCGCCATAATGACGCCGATTGTGGCAACAGTAAGACCAGTCTGGGCATGGGTCACCAGAAGAACAATAGCGCCAATGAAAATAACCACTGCATAGATAAACAGTTTTTTGTTGTGAATTGCTGTTGCCGGCTCCGGACAGGACAAACCGCTTCTATCCATGGAATCGGTTGCTTTCAGTTCTTTTCTGAATATGAGAAGGAAGTAGGCCACGATAACAACAAAACAGATTGCTACAATCAGCCCTGTATTTCTGGCAAAGTCAGTAAAAGTATAGCCTAAAGCTGTTCCTATAATAATATTCGGTGGGTCTCCGCTCATGGTTGCTGCGCCTCCCAGGTTAGCACAGAAAATTTCTGCAATCACCATAGGAATCGGATTAAATTTGAGAAGTTTTCCCAAATCCACAGTCACTGCAGCTAAAAAAAGTACTACGGTAATGCTGTCGATAAACATGGCAAGTCCTGCAGAAATGCACATAAAACAAATTAAAAGCGGTGTCACACGATAGTTGACCATTCTGGCAAGAAGCAGACAAAGCCAGTGGAAGAATCCTGCTTCTCCAAGACCTTCTACCATAACCATCATTCCTGTAATAAAAATGATCGTTGCCCAGTTGATTCCCATAGAGCCTTCTTCGCCTTCTCCAATCCAGAAACCCGACTCAAACAGGCTATCCAGACTCAGGGTTTGTAGCACAGCGTCCATATCCCGCATACAAAGACCAAAAACCAGTACTAAAACCAGTGCGCCGCTAACTAACGTAATGTAATGACGTTCAAATTTTTCCAGGACAATCATGACAAACATGCCCACAAAAATTAATACCGCCAAAATCGGTGCCAATATCTCCATTTTCATTTCATGCGCCGCGCTGCTTCTATGTCGCGCGGTTTACGCATATTCCTTTCTCTAGTATTATGTTATATTTTATTATTATGCCATTTTTCCGCAATTTTTTCAATGTTCTTTTCAGAAAATTGACCATAAACAAGAGACTGTTTCAAAATGATACAGCCTCCCATGTTTATTTTTATCAATTACAGCGCTTCGTATGTCAGCTGTGCGCCTTCCTGTTTCTGTTTCACTGCTTTTGCAAATGCCCAAGCTGTATCCATACAGGTCAGCACCGGCAAGCCGTGCTCAATCGCTGCACGCCTGATTGGAAAAGTATCTGCGCCAATCTTATTGATGGCTTTCGGCGTATTAATAACAATATGAATGTCTTCAGAAATTTTAGGGATCACATCACTGTAATCGGTAACTGCCGCTTTTATTTCATATTCCTTCAAAAATGCCGCCGTTCCTGCCGAGGCGTATAGAACAAATCCCATGTCCATGTAGTCCTTTATCACCGCTACGCTTTCCTCTGTTTTGTCATGGTCTTTGAGAGAAATGAACACGCCGCCTCCTGTTGGAATCTGTGTTCCTGTTCCCAGAAACCCTTTATAGATGGCTTTATCCAGGTCGGTATCGATACCTAATACTTCACCGGTAGACTTCATCTCAGGTCCCACTGCCACATCTACATCGGTCAATTTTGCGTCGGAGAATACCGGTACTTTTACAGCATAGTAATTTTGTGCAGGGTAAATACCTGTGCCATAGCCAAGATCAACCAGCTTGTTGCCAGCCATGACGGCTACTGCCAATTTTACCATCGGTACTTTTGTCACCTTGCTGAGAATCGGCACCGTTCTTGACGCACGCGGATTTACTTCGATAACATAAATCCGTTCGCCGTCCCAGACATACTGAATATTGACAAGTCCAACGATATGTAGCGCCCGGCAGATGCGTTTTGTAGCGAAAAGCAGTTCCTGCAGTACTTCCTCCGGCAGCGAGTAAGTCGGATATACCGTACAGCTGTCTCCAGAATGGACGCCGGTTCTCTCGATATGTTCCATAATGCCCGGAATCAGGACATCCTCTCCGTCAGCTACTGCATCTACCTCAATTTCCTTGCCCTCAACATATTTGTCGATGAGGACAGGATGCTCGTGGGAAAGTTTTACCGCCTCCTTCAGATATTTCCGCAGTTCCTCATCGGAATAGACTACCTGCATGGCTCTGCCACCGATGACAAAGGACGGGCGTACTACCAGAGGATACCCCAGTCTTTCTACCGCTTCAAAGGCTTCCTCCTGGTTTCGTACTGCGCAGCCTTTCGGTGCTGCGATATCTAACAAATCCAAAAGATTAGAGAACTTCTCTCTGTCTTCTGCCAGGTCGATATATTTATTCTGCGTGCCCAAAATTTTAATACCTCTTGCAGCCAGTTTGGATGCAAGATTTAGGGAAGTCTGCCCGCCAAACTGCAGAATCACGCCTTCCGGTCTCTCCTGCTTAATCACGTTCATCACATCGTCTGTATGAAGCGGTTCAAAATACAGCTTGTCTGCTGTATCAAAATCCGTGCTGACCGTCTCCGGATTATTGTTAATGATAATGGACTCATAGCCCAGTTCCTTCAAAGCCCACACGCCTTGCACACAGCAGTAGTCAAATTCAATGCCCTGACCGATCCGAATGGGACCGGAGCCGACAACCAGAATTTTTTCATGGGTACTCTTTACACTTTCATTTTCCCCGCCATAGCTGGAATAGTAGTACGGCGTGACTGCGTCAAATTCTCCCGCACAGGTATCGACCACCTTGTAAACTGGGTAAATATCGTGATACAATCTGATATCCTGAAGGACCTCTCTTTCCATGCCGGTCAGTCCCAGAATCTCGTCGTCTGTAAAGCCGCGCTGTTCTGCCTCTCTGACTAAATCTGCCGTAATTTCTTCGCTCTGCAGCGTTTTTTCCATCAACACGATGCCCTCAATTTTATAAAGGAACCAGCGGTCAATTTGTGTCATTTCAAAAATCTCTTCTACGCCGGCAAGTCCGCGCCGGAATGCTTCTGCGATACAAAATATACGCTCATCATCGCAGGCAAGCAATTTTTCCATAAGGCGGCTGTCAGAAAGTCCAGTTACGTACGGCACCCGCAGACCGGTTCCTTCGGTTTCTAAAGAGGCGATTGCTTTTAAGAGGGCACTCTCAAAGTTTCTGTCAATTGCCATGATTTCACCGGTGGCTTTCATCTGCGTCCCCAGTTTTCTGGAGGCAGTGCGGAACTTATCAAAAGGCCACTTTGGGAATTTTACAACACAGTAGTCAAGCGCCGGCTCAAAGCAGGCGCTTGAGCCTTCTGTCACGTAGTTTTTCAGTTCATCAAGACTGTAGCCGATGGCAATCTTTGCAGCAATTTTGGCGATAGGATATCCTGCCGCTTTAGATGCAAGTGCGGACGAACGACTGACGCGCGGATTCACTTCAATGACGATGTATTCATCCTTGTCCGGATTCAGCGCAAACTGTACATTACAGCCACCTTCGATTTCCAGCTTTCTGATGATAGACAGCGATGCGTCACGCAGCATCTGGTATTGCCCGTCGGTCAAAGTCTGTGTCGGCGCTACGACGATGCTGTCTCCCGTATGCACGCCCACAGGATCCAAGTTTTCCATACTGCAGATAATGATGCAATTATTCTTGCCGTCCCTGATTACCTCGTATTCTACTTCTTTCCAGCCTGCTACAGACTTTTCCAGCAAAATCTGCCCGATAGCACTTTTCTCCATACCCAACTGGCAGAAATGTTCCAGTTCTTCATCGTTGTGGGCAATGCCGCCGCCTGTGCCGCCAAGCGTATATGCAGGACGGATGATAACAGGATATCCAATTTCTTCAACAAAGGCCTTACACTCTTCCAGGCTTGTTGCGATAGTGCTCGGCGGAATGGGATGTCCTGTCTGCAGCATCAGCGCTTTAAATGCCTCCCTGTCTTCGGCTTTATGGATGGACTCTTTATTGACGCCAAGAAGTCTAACACCGTATTTCTCAAAGACACCTTTTTCGTCCAGCGCCATAGCAAGGTTTAGTCCAGTCTGTCCGCCAAACCCTGCCAGCACGCCATCCGGGCGCTCTTTTGCAAGAATCTGTTCCACAGCTTCTTCTGTAATCGGTTCCAGATAAACTTTATCTGCAATTCCCTGATCGGTCATAATGGTCGCTGGATTGCTGTTGATGAGAATAGTCTCAATGCCTTCTTCGCTGATAGCTTTGCACGCCTGCGTGCCGGCATAGTCAAACTCTGCTGCTTGTCCAATAATAATCGGACCGGAACCGATAATTAAAACTTTCTTTAAGGTAAAATCTCTAGGCATTACAGTCTTCCCCCTTTCATTAAGTCGATGAACTGATCGAATAAGTATCCAGTATCGTTTGGACCTGGATTTGATTCAGGATGAAACTGTACAGAAAAAACTGGTTTTGACAGATGTGCCATCCCTTCCACACTTCCGTCATTCAAATTCAGATGGGTCGCTTCCAGCCCTTTTAGAACAATACTTTGCGGCTGCACTGCGTAGCCGTGATTCTGGCTGGTGATATAACTTCTTCCAATATTTTTATCGAAGACGCCGTGATTGCAGCCACGATGTCCGTACTGCATTTTGTAGGTGCTGCCGCCGCAGGCAAGGGCGATCAGCTGATGTCCCATGCAGATACCGAAAATCGGCATTAAATCCGCGCCATAATTACTGTTGGTTATAAGCTTCTCGATAACGGCTACCGCTTCCGTTGCCGATGCAGGGTCCCCTGGGCCATTGGTCAGAAAAACGCCGTCAGGCTTTGCCTCCAAAATAGTCTTTGCTTTGGTACCGTAAGGGTAGATGGTCATACTGCAGCCTCGGTCTGCCAGTTCTTTGAGAATACTCCGCTTCACGCCCAAATCCAGCACTGCTACGTGGAAGTCACTTCCCGGCGTTTTTATTGTCTGTATCTCCTGCACGCCAGCAGTTTTCATCTGGTCTGTCGAAAGTTCTGTCTCTTCTGCAAGTTTTTTAATTTCACTGAGGGGAATATCTTCTGTGGTAATAACACACTTCTGGCTGCCGGTCTTTCTGAGCTTTCTCGTAATTTCTCTAGTGTCTACGCCGTAAACACCTGGAACACCCTGCTCGCAAAACCACTGGTCAATGGTCTTTACGCTGTGATGGTTGCTGGGTTTCATACATAAATCCTGGCATACTGCGCCCAGTGCATGAATTTTTTCTGACTCATAGTCTTCATCGTTAATCCCGTAGTTTCCCAAAAGCGGATAGGTCATGGTAATCATCTGTCCACTATAGGAAGGGTCGGTCAATGTTTTCTGATACCCGGTCATCGCTGTGTTAAAAACCAGTTCTCCCACGTTGGTAGTGCTGGCACCAAAGCCCTTTCCTTTATATATACTGCCGTCTTCTAGATAAATAAGTCCTTTCATCTGCCCTCCTTGTACTTTGTAAGTGATTCTGCGTTTCTTGCTGTTTTCTATTACGTTCTAACGGAAGATTATACCAGTAAATTTATATTTATGCAATAGCTGTTTTGGGATTTTTTTCAGTACAATCGAAGTAAAAAACTTGTGCAGCAGAACACAAACTTACATTCTATCGCACAAGTTTTATTACTTTTCTCATAATCATATTATTTCATTGCTACACCCGCTGCCTGAAAATGTAAACTGCGCAATCCCTCCACCTCATCGCAGACTGGCTTCAGACTGCACGCCCTGCAATCCATCACCAGATTGTCGAAAATCCGGTGCAGGGAAGCTGTGATTTCTTCCCCTTTTTTAGCCAGCATCGCCAACTTTTCGTAGGGAAAATCCGGCTGGGTAATGAATAAAATCGTGGCGCATTCTACCTTCGGATGGGTATGGTATCCCTCTATGAATAAGCGCCCTACTTTCTCAAAAGTCATCCCTTCCCGCAGGGCTTTTTTTGCAATGCGAACAGGCTCGCGCATACCTGCAGCAGAAATCCTCATCATATAGCCCCTGGGAAAAACATGATACCTTGTATACTCTATCTTACGCAATTGTTCATAAGCCTCATCTTCTCCTGCAAAGCTGTTTTCTTCAACTTTTAAAAGGGTAATTCTTGCATAGGATGAATCCGTTTCAAGCTGCGGAAGGTCTGGACCAAAAAGCAGCACCTCGTCTTCGGGGACCAAACTTTCATCCGAGGTAAAGAAAAGTCCGCTGACCGCCGGCAAACTGCCGCCGCCCAACTCATATGCCATATCCTTTTTCATCACCATCTCAAAGTCATCTGTCTGCTGCCAGGCTTTTCCGCTACAGGACTGCACCTGCGCCTGCCCAGTCAAAGATAAAACCTCCTCAATCAATGCATCGTAGAGTTTCATCATCCGTCCATCCTGTCTCGCTTGATTCTGTCATAATGCCCATTTAGAAGAGATCCCATCTTTGCTGCCATCTTCATATCTAAATTGAAAAAGAACACAACTAGGCTCAGCACAAAAAGCACTGCCAAAATACAGGCTATCATGAGTACAATTTTTAACATTTTGCCATTCCTTTCTGCCTTGCAAATTCCGCTGCTCCAAGTGCACCCATCAGCTGCGGGTCTAGCGGTAAATCGACAACTTCTACCTTCAAAACTTTTTGGATTGCGGCTTTCAAGCCTTCATTTTTTGCACAGCCGCCGGTTAAAGTTACGCTGTCGGTCACGCCGGCTTTCTTTGCCATAACAAAACACCGTTTAGCCACAGACATCTGAATGCCTGCTGCAATTTCTTCCATGGGCTTTCCCTCCCCTACGAGGGAGATTACCTCACTCTCTGCAAAGACCGCGCACTGCGCCGTGATTGGAATGGCGTTCTTTACGCCCAGCGACAGTTTTGAAAACTCCGGCAGGCTCATCTCAAAAGCGTGCGCCATCGTTTCAAAAAACCTCCCGGTTCCCGCTGCACATTTATCATTCATTGCAAAATTCAGTACAGTTCCATCGGTATCAACAGCGATACCTTTTACATCCTGACCTCCAATATCAATAATCGCACGCACATCCGGCGCTGCTGCATGAACCCCCATGGCATGGCAGCTAATTTCAGAAATGTTTTCGTCTGCGAACGGCACTTTATTTCTGCCATAGCCGGTGCCTACTAAATAGGTTAAATCCTCCGCATTTTTCAGTTCGGGAATTTGTTCCAGCGCAGCAGCCAGCGCATCCTGCGCACTGAGAACCGGATTAATTCTGCTTTTTAGAATCACGGATGCTACAATTTTTGCAGTCTCATCTAGAATCACGCATTTTGTATATGTACTTCCGGCATCACAGCCGCCAAAATATTTCATCGTCTTCCTCCGTTTGTATTAAGTTATTTCACAGTTTTGTTTTCACTGTTTTTATTTGTTTCTATTAGCTCCCATCACTCACCAAGCGGAAATTGGGCGGGCTCCATTATACGACTAGCGTCTTGCCACTCGCTCTGCTCGTGGGAACTAGTCGTAGAGTGCCACGTGCTAAAGCACT
>NZ_QWES01000011.1:0-127440 GCF_009936115.1 Anaerotruncus sp. 80 | reverse complement strand
CTGCTTATGCAAATGAACAACAGTATAGAAATCTTCACGCCTTCGTGATATACTTTTTATACAGGAACAAATTAGAAGTTGCGGAGGTGTCTTATGAAACGAGAATTAGGAATTGCCAGATGTGGTCTTGCGTGTTGCTTATGCACAGAAAATGCTGATTGTAATGGATGTGGCTCAAACGGTTGTCCAGATAATGATGTTTGTGAGAATAAAAAATGTTCGATTGCAAAAGGACTGACACATTGTTATAAGTGCGAAGAAAATTGCAAGAAAGGATTATTAGGCAAAATCAAACCCTACACATTTACTTTATTTGCTAAAAAATATGGAGAAGAAAAACTTTTGGACTGTTTAGAGAGAAATGAGAAAAATGGAGTTGTGTATCATCGAAATGGCATAAACGGAGATTATGATGATTTTGATGATGTAGAGCAGTTAATGAATTTTATCTTGACGGGAGTGAGATAACTCCCAGTTTATATATCAAATCCTCTGACATCTGATTTTCAGTGAAAGGACACTGCTACCCGAAATCAAGATTGCCGCACGAAGTGTATTTTTTGACGAGACAGGCAAACGAGTACGCACCAAAAATGAAATCATGGGCGAGGACGGTAAAATCCGTAATGGTTGTACCGTTATCAAATTGTAACGACCCTGTTTAAGCTTTTGCCTATAAAAAACTAAGAGGGACAAGGTAGGGTTGCTACTTTGTCCCTTATTTTGCATTACCGCCAACTCAATGCGTAAATCAATTCCGCATTGATAACTTCCTCCACTGTATTTCGGATATTGTTCATTTTCTGCACCCACTCAAGTGGCTTATCCGCCTTTAGCTGTTCCGTAATACCCTGTGCCTGCTTCATGCCCTCTATGAGCCGTTCAAAGCATTCCTGCGCCTGCCTTCTAATATCCTCTTTCAACTTCTTTGACAACGGATCCTGCGCCATGATATTGTCCAGCGTATATTTAGCCTGATGGATAGACCGCATCCGATTCTCCAGTCGCCGAATTTTATTTTCGTATTTATTTATCGTATTAGACAACGTCCTCACGTCTTCAATATTGCTGACGATAGAAATACCGCCTACAATTTTTTGATTTTCTATGAGCGGTGACATATTTACCGTGTAGTCTATTCCCTGTTCGCTTCTAAGCGCTCCAACGATGGGTTTACCTGAATTGACTACTTCCAAAAGACGTGCGCCGGGGGGCAGATATCTTTCAGCGGCTTTCCGACAATGTCTTCCGCCGTAATCCCTGTAATCCGGGTGTAAGCGGGATTGATGTACTGAACCACATACTCTGCATCGACCATCAGTACGCCATCATATAGATTCTCAAAAAAAGTCTTTCCTACATTCCTTATTTCAGCTTTCACTTTTCATTTGCTCCTATACTACATGTGATCCACATCCTGCCGTGTCCGGTAATGGTTACTGCCAGCTGATTTTTATCTTTTTTCTGTGCTTCTTTTCCTTTGTCTTGCGGCTTTTTCCGCCGCGATCGAGAATCCGTCCGCACAGGCTGGTAAACTTGTACACATAGCGGAACAGCCCTTCCGTAGCAATGAGGAATACCACCAGAAGCATCATAGCCTGCGTGGAAATCTGATTGATGCCAAAGAAGCTCTTCTGGAAAAAGAAGCAATACGCCATGCCCAGTAGCATGACTGCAATCAGCCCTACATGGAAGCTATTAGTCGGTTTTGCCACTTTTCCCAGAATCATAAAGCCAACCAGTCCAACTAAAATCGTGCAGGCTGTAGAAATACAATCTGGATCAACGTCAAAGACTTTTCCGAATATGACCAGAGAGCTGACACTGACAAAAGTAGTAAGCCCTGCAGGGGTTGCCATTTTAAAGACCTTTCCGAAGAAGGTTCCCGTAATTTTATCGTGATTCGGCTCCAGCGACAGCACAAAGGACGGCGCGCCGATGGTGAACATGGTAATCAGAGTAAGCTGTGACGGCGTCAGCGGGTATGACAGCACGTTGACGATGGAAAAGAGCGCCAGTAGCAACGAAAAAATATTCTTTGTCAAAAACAGGCTCGCTGTCTTCTCGATGTTGTTTACGACTCTGCGGCCTTCCGCCACCACCGACGGCATCTTTGAAAAATCGGAGTCCATCAGCACCAGCTGCGCCGCATTGGACGCTGCCTCGCTTCCTGACGCCATGGCGATGGAGCAGTCCGCATCCCGAAGAGCCAGAATATCATTGACCCCGTCTCCTGTCATGCCCACAATCTTGCCCTGCTTTTTCAGCGCCTTCACAAACATGCGCTTCTGTTCCGGCGTCACTCTGCCAAACACAGTATACCGCTCTACCGCTTCATAAACGGCTCGCTCTGTCACAAGCTGTCTTGCATCAATGTATCTGTCAGCATTTTCTATGCCAGCTTCAAGGGCAACGTTGGAAACTGTCACCGGATTATCCCCGGAGATAACCTTTACACCTACACCATTTTCAGCAAAATACCGAAAAGTTTCTTTCGCTGATTTGCGAATCGGATTAGTCAGATAGACAAGCCCCAGAAGCCGGACCTTCCCGCTTAGAGGCTGTCCGTCAGGCACGTCTTCTGTCCGGGCAAAGGCCAGCACGCGGTATCCCTGTTCACTGACTTTTGTAATTTCTTCTTCATACTGAGAAAAGGCTTCCCGCAGCACAAACTCCGGCGCGCCCAGCACAAAATTACCATCCTCGTAGCTTGCGCCGCAATATTTATATTTCGAAGAAAAACCGCACACGCTGAGGGTGGCTCTTCCCGACCTTTCTGTAAAGTACGCCTGCATCGCCGCCATGGTGATATTGTCCGGATTCTGGGCAAATGCCAAATCACCGATTAAGCGGGACAGTTCATCGTCTGTCAGCCCATCGTAAATCCGCTGCATCTGCGCGACTTTCATCTCGTTTTCTGTAATCGTGCCGGTTTTGTCCACGCAAAGCACGTTGACCCTCGCCAAGGTCTCGATGCATCGCATATTCTGAACCAGCACCTCCTGCTTTGCAAGACGCATTGCACTGACCACCATGGCAATGCTCGCCGTCATGTAAAGCCCTTCCGGAATCATGCCTAATATCGCAGCAACCATGGAGGTAACACTGTGTCTAAAGCCGTCTTCTAAAATGAAGTACTGCTGTGTCAGAAGAATCAGTCCTACCGGAATGATAATAATACCGACCACCTTGACCAATTTATCCAGCGATTTAATCATCTCCGACTGCTCGCCGTGCTTGTCCTTGGTCGCTTCAATAGTCAGCTTAGAAATGTAAGAATTTCTGCCTACCGCCGTCAGTTTCGCTGCACACGTGCCGGATACCACAAAGCTGCCGGACAAAAGCTGAGAATCCGCCGTCTTAGTAATCTCATCAGACTCACCGGTAATCAGCGCCTCGTTGACCTGTACGCTGCCATCAACCACTATGGCATCCGCCGGTATCTGGCTTCCCGCCCGAAGAACAATCACATCGTCCAGCACCAGCTCTTCCACCGGCCGCTCGACTTCCTTTCCATCTCGAAAAACATGAGCCTTTGGCATTTTCAAAAGTTTCAGGTTGTCCAAAGTTTTCTTCGATTTGATTTCCTGGGCAATACCGATTGCTGTATTAGCAAATACCACAAGCATAAAAGTCAAGTCCTTAAAAGAACCTACTACAATCAAAAGCACCGCAAGTACCGTAAAAATCAAGTTAAAATAAGTGAATACGTTGCTCTTTATAATTTCTTCTACTGTTCGCGTCGAGGAGTCCACCTGCTCGTTGGAAAGCCCCTGCGCCGCTCTCTCTTCTGCTTCTCTTGCTGTTAATCCCAACATGTCTTCTTGCTCTCCTTTTTTACATACATTTTATTGTAACACAAAAAGGCGCAGGAGAAAATAACCTTCACAAAAACTTCAAACGCCGAGCAAAGACCGATACATAGTTGGCATTGTGTTTTCTTCTATGCTATAATAATGGTACTTCAAAAAATCCTTTGCTCTCACTTTCATATCGCATGAAAATATGGTTTAAGGAGAAGATAATAGTAAATTTTCAAAGTAACAATAAAAGGGGGATTTTTCCGTGCCGCTGCCTGCTGAACTTTTAGAATTAATCAATCAAGGGGAAAACCATACTGTGGAGTTCAAAAAATCTACTACAGCAATCACGAAAGATGTTTATCAAACCGTATGCGCTTTTTCCAATCGTGATGGAGGTCACATTTTCTTCGGTGTCGATGACAGCGGCGAAATTTTAGGCATTGTCCCGAGTTCTATTGAGAAAATGCAGAAAGATTTTGTTACTTCCGTCAACAATGAAAACAAATTATATCCTCCGCTTTATCTTGTTCCAGTTGAATACGAGTTTAAAGAGAAAAAGATTCTTTATGTTCGAGTTCCCAGCAGTCCGAACGTATGCCGCTGCGGCGGGAAAATTTATGACAGAAATCATGATGCAGATATCGACATCACAAATCACTCTGACGCAGTATTTCAGCTCTATGCAAGAAAAAGAGGTTCCTACTTTGTAAATAAAGTGACTGGGTTTGGGCTTAATGCACTTCGTCCGGATTTAATTGAGCGTGCCAGAAAAATGACGCGAGTCAGAGGAGAAAACCATCCATGGAAATCCATGTCAGATGAGGAACTTCTGCACAGTGCCGGGCTGATTCTTCCTGATGAACATACACAAAAGGAAGGAGTTACCATAGCTGGAATACTACTTTTCGGGCAGGACAGCACTATCATGTCAGTGCTTCCACAGCATAAAACCGACGCTATTTTTCGCATTTACAATACAGATCGCTACGATGACAGGGAAGTCGTCATAACCAATCTCATCGAAAGCTATGACAAATTGCTAGCCTTCGGTCAAAAACATTTAAACGATACCTTCCATCTGGAAGGCATTCAAAGCGTCAGCGCAAGGGACCATATCTTACGTGAAATTATTTCTAATCTGCTGGCACACCGCGATTTTTCCAGTGGCTATATCGCGAAACTGGTCATTGAAAAAAATCGGATTTTTACGGAAAACGCGAATTTATCCCATGGATATGGTGCGCTAAATCTGGCGACATTTGACCCCTTCCAAAAAAATCCTCCAATTTCCAAGGTATTTAGAGAAATTGGCCTTGCTGACGAGTTAGGATCCGGCATGCGAAACACTTATAAATACACAAAAATGTACTCCGGTGGCGAGCCGGCATTTGTTGAAGGTGATATTTTCCGTATCACAGTTCCGCTGTCTGAGATTGCTACTGCAACCGTCGGTCCTGCAAATAGCGCTTTCACTACCGAAGCTACTACCGAAGCTACTACCGAAGCTACTACCGAAGCTACTATCAAACTCGACTCTGTTCGGCTGTCCGCACTGCTTGAATTTTGTAAGATGCCTCGCACAAGAAGTCAAATGCAAGAATTCTGCGGTATTAAAACTGAAAAATACTTTCGTGAAAACATTTTAACACCTATGCTGAAATGTAACCTTATCCGCCGTACTCTGCCGGATAAACCACGAAGCCCAAATCAAAAATATGTCAAAAGCTAACAAATCCCGGTATGCTGGCAAGTGTCAAGCGTACCGGGATTTCTCCGTTATATTTTTCTTTATCCAAACTCGCAGCATACTACTTCTCATATTCAAATTCCGTATGTTCTGACTACAGACGACGCATTCCTTTCCCTTGCAGAATAAGTAAATACAGCCAGACAGCTTGCTGATTCTTCTATCATTCTCCCCTTTCAGCGAAAGTTCCGCTGTTTCTATGGCAAGGCAGACGCCTTCTTTTGTAAAATGGTTCCCCCCTGTAAAAGGCGCTGCCGTGTCAACCAAATTGTTATGGAAAACCGGATGTGCATAATTTACAAATAACTTCTGAATGTCATGACATGGATTAACCTCACTCTCCCAGCACTAATCTGGTTACCGTCCTCTCCAATATCACATTCTTCTTTGCATCAGAATTATCGTCGCTATAATCATCGCATTCTTTATCTCTTTTATCTTCCCACTCCTCACGTTCTATCGCAGCCCTCAGAATTCCTTTCAGTTCCATCTGGTATTCACGAACTGCCCAAGGTCCCTCCTGCTTCATTGACCATTCTACCCTCATGAGCATATCTAAAATGGTGCGATAGTGTTTCTTCATTTGCGTCTCAATTAAATGCTTTGGATCGCACTGCTGTCCTTCATAGAAATAATCCTGTTCAACATTTTTCTCCGCATAAACAGATAATTGATAGAATCCATTCCAAAATACAGCAAGCAGTTTCTCATAAGTATCATTATCCTCCAGAAAGTCATATACCAGTTCTTTCTCAATTGCGCCTGCAAGCATCCGCTTTGTTTTTTCAGCGTCCTTTTCAAACTTCTTACGAATCAGGGCTGTGTCCCCAAAGTAATTAAAGTAAAGCTGATTTTCATTCACATATCGCTGCAGCTTGTTTAGCAGCTGCCGCAAGAGAGCAAGTAAATCTTTGCATGCTTCCTCCGAAGCATTTTCTACCTTTTATTGTTTCACATCATTTAACTACAATCATATCATCAAACTCGACTACGAAGATTTTCCCAGATTTATTGTTAAACACAAAGGCTTACGATGCTTCCTCCGCTCTTTTCTTTCTTCACAATAATCTGTTTATCAATTCTGCTTTTCAAATCTGCAACGTGGGATATAATTCCAACTAATCGGTTTCCTTCTGTCAAACTTATCAGTGCATTCATTGCCTGATTTAAGGATTCCTCATCTAAAGATCCGAAGCCTTCATCGACAAACATGGTATCAATCTGAATTCCTCCTGCAGAAGACTGAATTTCATCGGATAATCCAAGTGCTAAAGAGAGAGAGGCCATAAAAGATTCACCACCGGACAAAGTCTTTACACTTCTTTCACTTCCGTTATAGTGGTCAACCACATTCAGCTCCAATCCACTCTGACTACGCACATTATCACCTTCCTTGCGGCGCTTTAATTCGTATTGAGCTCCCGACATAATCATCAGTCGAGTATTCGCTCTTGCGATAATTCGATCAAAGTAAGTCGTCTGAATATAGGTTTCCAGCATTACTTTTTCTTTTCCGGAAATAGTTCCATTGGCTGTATCAGATAATGCCTTCACCCAAACTAATTTATGTTCAAGTTTGGAAGACTCCTCTATATTCTTTTTGATTTCAGGCAGAATCTTCTCATTAATAGCCACTCTCGTTGATGCCACTTGTAGTCTTTCTTCTTTGCCTACTTTTTCGACTTTCAACTCATTTAAACGTTCATCCTCCACTTCAAGATTTATTTCGATTTTACCGACTAACGCCTTATTCGCGGTTGCAATTTCTGCCTGTAAAGTTTTAATTTCTATTTCACAATTAGAAACAGCTTCGTTAGCCTTCTTTATTTCAGCATCCAACGTTTCTTTTCGCACGCAAAGCTTCTCGATTTCCTCCTCGGCATCCTTTTTAGAGGAAAATGCAAGGCTTTTGGATAGCTTCAATATTTTCTCCTTGAGTATATCAACTTCTTTCTTCTTCACAGATAGGTTTTTATCCGTCTCATTCAAGTCTGTTTCCTCTTTACTATAATCCGAATCTTTTTGAGGCAGCAGCTTCCCTATTTCTTCTTCCCTATCAATGCATTTCTGCAATTCAGCTAACTGCTGTGAAACCTGAGTCAGCTCTAAGTCAATCTTCTCTTCTTTTTCCACCAATAAACTGAAGATTGCTTCAAGAGAGTCGGCCTTCACAATCTTTGCCGCACTTTCCAAAACAGTTTTTTCTTTTTCCTCTATCGCACTCCTATCTTTGGCCGCCTTTTCACTTGCTTTTACCGCTTCCTTTTCTTCTTTCTCAAAGCTTTGCTTTGCTTCTTCCAGCTCCTCCTTTGTTGGCACGACATCAGATTTTTGTGCAGGAGATGGATGATTTTTTGACCCACAAACAGGGCAAGCTTCACCTTCGGAAAGGGTCTCTGCTAAAATACCTGCTTGTCCATCGAGATATAATTTATGCAATTGATTGTAAGTCTGTTTCTTCTCATTGGCTTTTGCGGATTTAACTCGATAGCTATTCTGATCCTTCTCATACTCCTTCTTCAAAGAATCAATCTCTGTAATTTTTGTTTTTAAATCTCTAATTGAGAGGCTTTCTTGATCAAGTTTCTCTTTTTTTCCCTCGAATTTCAGCTTTTCTTCTCTTGATTGACTTAGCTGTTTTTCTTCTGCTCTTAATGATTCGATTTCTGCTTTCAATTTTTCTCTGCTTTGTTGCTTTTCTTCCAATGCGCTTTTTAAGATTCGAATCGCTTCATTCAGTTCAGTCTCTTTTTTCTTCTCTGTTTCCAGCTCGTCATATTTTGGCAGTTCTGCATTTTGCTCAACAATACGCCTGCCTAAAGCTTCTGTCTCCGGGGTCTTTGTTTCTGCTTCCTTCTGTTTCTCCTGCAAGGCCTTTAAATTGGTCTGAGCCTGTGCAAGTTTATCAGTGGACTCTTTCAACGCAGCTTCTGATTTTTCCTGTTCTTTTGCCCTTGCTATCCTCGTTGTAATTTTTTCTATTTCCGCATCATCAAGCTTTTGTTCTTCCTTCAGTTTGTCGATACGCACTCTATCCTCCGAAAGAATTGTTTCTAATAGTAGTATCGTCTCCACAATCGAAAGCTCGCCATCTTTTGCCTTTTGAACATCTATGGATCCTACGTCCTCTTCACCGCAATCGATTCGTTCTATCGCTCTGCCAATATCGTCTTTAACTTTTTCATATGCTTCGCCAAGAGATTTTGCTTCCTCCTTCAGTCTCTCCTGCAAAAGCGCATAATTTTCAGTATGAAAAAGTCTTTGAAAAATCTTTTTTCGTTCTTTAGTCTCTGCCAAAAGCAATTTTAGAAAATCTCCCTGTGCAATCATTGCAATCTGCGTAAATTGTTCCCTTTCAATCCCTAAAATATCAGCAATTGCTTTATTTACTTCTTTTTGATTGGTTACAAGTCTGCCGTCTGGATAATGCAGCTCAGCACTCGGCTTTTCGATTGTAAAACCTTCTCCGCGGGTTTTGGGTCTTATATATTCAGGATTCCGTTTTATGCGGTACTCCTTCCCAACATATGTAAAAGTCAGTTCCACCTCTGTTGGCGTGTGGTTATCCGCATACTTGGAGCGAAACATGCTTGCTTCCCTATTCGCACCACTTGCGTCTCCATATAGCGCATAAGTAATGGCATCGAAAATCGTAGTTTTCCCTGCACCTGTATCTCCGGTAATCAGATATATGCCATTTTCTCCAAGTTCAGACATTTCAATCGTAGTCTTTCCTGCATAAGGTCCAAATGCCGACATCGTCAACTTTATAGGTCTCATTACTTATCCTCCCATATTTCTTCTATCAGCTGCAGCATGAATTCCTTCTGTTCTTCCATCATCTCAACACCATTTTGTTTTGTGTACAACTCCTCAAATAGAGTAAGCGGTGACTTTTTTTCTGCCTCCCCACTTGTGCCAATATGTGCCACATGCCGAGTACGTTTATTATCATAATCCAGCTTCATGATATTATGATAAACGCTCCGAAGCTTAGAAATTGCATCCGGAATATCATCCTCATCAGTTAAAATGACATGAACATAATCCTCCCGGTAGGTGGTGTTTTCATAAAAGCTTTTCATCGTTAATTCGGCATAAGTTCCTTTTAGCTCTACCATGTTACGCTTTGGCGCAAGAGGAATCGTCCGCACCTGAAAATTTCCTTTTTCCAAAAGTTCAATTACTGTAACAGACTTTTTATGATTCGCCTCTGAAAAAGAGTATTTTAGCGGTGTACCACAATACCGAATCCGCTCAGAACCAATATTCTGCGGACCATGAATATGTCCCAGCGCCACATAATCAAATCCCTCAAAAACAGATGCATCTACATTATCTACACCGCCAACAGACAGTTCCTCTGAATCAGAACGCTGTGCGCCAGTAACAAATTGATGTGCTATCAAAATATTTCTCTGATTTGAATCAATATGCATTTGCTCTACCGCAACACGAGCTGCATCAGTATAGGTTACTATCTCTTCATCAGGATAAAACTGACGCACATGGGCCGGCTTAATAAAAGGCAGCATGTACACTCCTACTACCCCGTGTGCATCTTCTAAGAAAAACGGTTCAACCTTTCCGTTGTATGCAGGTGAAAAGTGAACGCCGCTGGTATCCATCAGCCTGTTTCCAAATGCGAGCCGCTCAGCAGAATCATGATTTCCGCTAATAATAAAAACCTCTATTTTCCGTTTAGCCAAACTCACTAAAAAATCATCAAACATTTCTATCGCTTCCGCAGAAGGAATCGCTTTGTCATATACGTCTCCCGCTATCAAAATGCCATCAGGCTTTTCTTCATCGATTACACCTAAAATTTTTTTCAATATGTATTCTTGATCTTCAATCATGGAAAATTCGTTTACACGCTTTCCCAAGTGAAGATCTGATAAATGAATGAACTTCACGGTTAGTTCTCCTTCTTTGTTTTCTAATTTTATGTTTACTCTCTCACCTACAGAGTTGGTTTAATGCCTACTCTCAGCAATCACAATTCACTATTTCTCATATTTTTCTAATGCTTCTTTATATAACGAAGCACTCTCATCATGAAACCGGTCTTTATTCTCTATTAATTCTTCAAATTTTCCATATAGTCTTTCATAGATTACACGGTGTGCTTGGTTCATAGGTTCCTTTTCATCCATACTGTCCATCTCAAAGTTCTATTCTGTATTCGTTGCTACATCTAATAAGCATAACAAATCATCTTTCTTCATATTACTAAGCTCTTGCATCTCTCCATTTATCAAGCATTAAAATAGTATCTTGCAAATATACAAAATTCATCGCCGATAAATATGGTAATACCGTTCTTCAAAATCAATTAAACGTATCCAATCAAATAGCGTTTCTTTTTTTACAATAATTCTTGCTGTAATCTTTCCTTGTGAATCTTTATCCTCAAGCATTACTTTTCCATCATCGAAAAAATATGTATTTCCGTGAGCCAAAGCATTCCTTATATGGGTCAACAGACTTTCTGCCTTTCCGCATTTTGCTTCTGGTGCTTTATCATCAGCTATTCTATAAGGAGTTATGATTGCAAATCTACATTCTTCAGTTTCGATTTCAATAGGGTGCTTGTTTTTCCCGCTTCCGGCTTCGGTTTCCAAATCTAATTTTTTCAAAGTCTCCTTCATGGTATCGGCTAGCAAAATTACCGCATTATCGGCAGCCACTCCAGCAACTTCCAACATTTCTTCATAGGGTAATTTCGATAGTCCATAGTCACTTGCAGATCGTTTTTGAGATGCAGATTTGCATATTGCTTTCGTAACATAAAAGTCCCAAATTACCGCTTCTGAATCCTTATCCAAGCCAATCTCATATATCGATTTTTTATAATCTTGTACATTTACTTTCATAGTTTCCCTCACACTAGCGGATGCTTCTTGAAATCCCAGGACGCTTCGTAGGAATCCCAGTCAGTTTTTAATAAATCAACACTGTTTTTAACCACTTTATTTGTCAACTCATGCTTTGACATTAAGTATGGAACTTTTTGAATATGACCTATTTCGGTTTTTAGCGCTGTACAAAAAATTTGAAGATACTCTTGAAACACTTTTGAATTCATATAACCCAGAATACTATAATACATTTTATCATATAAAAATCCTGATGGGCTAACATCATCAAATACAAATCCTTCTAAAGCTACTCTTGCTGCAAACTTTTTCCCGCTGCCAACTCTATTCCATGTGATTCCACTTTTAAAATAAAAATCCGAATTTCGCATCATAGCCCCCTTTTCTTTCTTTATTGACTCGCCACTGTTCTGTAGGTTAACAACATCATTATGATTTCCATACCATCTTCTTCGTTCTCCTCCATGATTATACGGAAACCACTTATTTACATTTTCTATTGACCCATCCCCAAGGCTCATACAATTCAAACAGATTTTATCATCTTTTACTTCATACCAATGTCTAATATACTTTTCATTATTACCACAAATTAATCCTGTTTTACAATTTAAAACCGCCTCCATATTATGTACAAAATACTTTACTTTATCCTCCCCCACCCAATACGCCACTGGGCTTCCCGGTATCTTGGCGAAGTTGGCTTGCTGGGATTCATAGCGATTTTCTCCCGCAAGAAACATATCTTCCTTCCCCTGCTGCGTCGTTGGCTCTATCAAACGGCAATAAGTGCCTTTGAATCCTTTAATCTGCCTTTTCTGCATAACAAAGCTGGTGGTCTGAACTACTTCTCCACCTATTTCCTCAAACGCTCTTGCTCCTAAGTGCGCCATATTAATCGTGTCAACATTTAATAGCTTTCCACGCAGTTTTTCATAGCTGGACAGGAACATCCACGCATGCTGTGTAATCATTGCCTGATATCTGTTCACCGCTGTCATTTCTTTGCACCGTTCTATAAACACCGCAAACAAATCGCTCTTACTATCCGGATAATGATCTTTCACATATTTACTCAGCCTTGCGTCCATACCGCTTCCACCCATATACGGCGGATTGGTAATTACCGCATCAAACTTTCCGGACAAAATTTCTGCCTGCATGATAATTGGTTTCAGATGCGACAGGGCCTGATCATGAACAAGCTGATCCAGCAGATTTTCCGGCACTACAGTTTCCAGTTCGGAAAGCCTACTGTAGATTCTAACAAAATCAAGGCTTTTTACAGTAAGAATACTTCCATATTCCTTCCCATCGTCAAATACCGTTTTTAGATAAGTCAAATCTTCCTGCAATGCTTTATCTCCATTTGCCACATAGGAAATCATCTCACCGGTCATAAACTTCGTTTCTTCAATTGCCATCACCTTTGGTTCAAGGTCGCCGTTTAAAGCTCTGCGGTTATACTTTCTTGCTTCCATCATCACGGAGAAATAAGCAAGCTGTCCTGCCCGGTCGTCAATGTCAAGTCCATAAAGATTATTTTCCACAATACTCTTTGCCGCATCTCATTCAGACCAGCCGCAGGAGGTATAGATTTTCATCAGCACGTCAAAAGCAGCGACCAATATATGCCCGCTTCCCATGCAAGGGTCTATCACCTTAATTTCTTCCGGCTTAATGTTCTGGTACTCCCTACGGATTTCCAAAAGCTGCGCCTCTACTTCCGGTTCCTGTTCTGCCTCTTCCAGATAATATTTCCACTCCGCTTTTAGGCTGTCATTTGGATGACCTTCCAGCCAAAGACGTCCCAGTGAATTTTCTACCATGTAGCGCACAATCCAGTTAGGCGTAAAGAGTTGGGTTGCCGCAGGAATTCTGTCCTTACTGATTTTTGTATTCTTTTTCAGCTTTGCAAAGGTATTATCTTTCAGCTCCGAATTATAATACTGATACAGCCACCCGATAATCTGCACCTGATCGGTCCAGTCCTCTTCCGGGATTTCCGAAATCATCCTGCCGATGACGCTGTCTGCTTTCAGAAGTCCGCTTGGAAACAGCAGCTCTGTATAGTTATCGATTTTCTCAAACATGTAAGGCAGGCACTTGTTCAAAGCATTGCACTGGGTCAACAGCAGATACTTATAAAGCTCCTCGTTGTTCTGCTCTTCCAGATAGCCATACACCTTCTCCCGATCCAGTCCGTCCAGCTCCAAATTCATCGCTTCCTTCAAAATCGCAGGACGAAACTCTCCGCTGTCATCTGTGAACACACGAACACGAGAAGGCAGATAACCGTTGACCTCCATAAAACGCAGTGCAATAAAACGATTGAACCAGATGAGGAGTTTTCTCCTCGCTTTGTACACTGCCTGTTCCTTATGATTGTGCCAGCCAACTATAATCTCTTCTGCAGTCAATCACATAATCCACATAGACACGATTGTCTTGAATCTGATAAAGTATCAAATACCATTTGTCCACAAACATTTTATGGTACTTATTCGGTGTAATATACGGTCCCTCAAAACAAGGAAACCGTTGGGGCATTTGTTCAAGAGAGCGCATCGCTGCAATCAGTTCTTTCCTTTTACTGCTTGCCGCTTCTCTGTTAACTTGGCCCATAAAACGAATATGCATTCCTATCATCTGTTTCGCTTTATCAGAAATGATGACTTGATATTTTGTTTCTTTACTCATATTTAAGCCTCTGAGATGATATCATCAAGATAAGAATCCAGTTCATCAAGAGTGCATCCTATTCTCCCTGCAATTCTATCTTCTTCTGCCGCTAACAATTCCTCTCTTAGCTTCAGCATCTTTTCTCGTCTATTGTATGTTTCTATATCCATAACGACTAAATCGCCTTCCCCATTCTTTGTAAGGAATACTGGCTCTGCTGTCTTTCTGCACATGTCAGCAATCTCGTTGTAATTTTGACGAATTGCTGCAGACGGACGAATATTCATAGTGGCGCCTCCTCTATTTTGATAGCTATATTCTAATCATATTATACTCATTTCATACAACGAAGTCAATGTGCTCTGAAAAATCTTCGTCGTTAAAATATACTTTAAAATCATCGTTATTCATGACTTTTCTCCAGCGAAATAAAATGCTGCGGTCTGATGACGTACATCTTCGGATAGCGATAGGAAACGTCCACAATGCCCTGATTATAAAAAGCACTGTCACTTTCAAGGAGCGAAACCAGCACCACAAATCTCACATTTTTCTATAGCACCATCATATTCTTTTCCACATACTTTACAAATTTTCATACTTAAACCTCTTTCCACTTTATCAACTTACCTGATCTATTGCTGTATATCCCTATTCATACTCCTTAAGCATTTTCTTGTACTTCTGAAACACTGCAAGCCAGTTCTTGCGCTCTCCATCAGAAAGCTTTCCCCAAATGTAATTGCCATCCTCGTAATGATAAATGCGCACCTTTACATTCTTCTGCTTAAAAATCTTAATTAGCTTATCAATCTGCGCATCTCTCCGTTTCGTATTGCTTGACAGCGTTGCACTCCAATAATTAGTTCGGAAATATAATCCTTTCTTGTAGCTGTAATATCCATGTGCATCATCATAGCCTATATCAAAAGTCGTAGTCCTGCTGCTGGTATAAAACCTGATTGAATCGTAATACAGATAATCACCCCAAAGATCTACATACTGTGCTGTTCCCTTTACACGAAGACTCAGCTTTGCTGTTTTTCCATCCTTCTGGATATCAATATATGGTTGAAAGGTAGTTCCCATTAAGCAATCCTCTGACTTTGCCAAACCTAGAGGAACTTCAACCCTCTTTCCATACAGTCTCGCATGCTCACCAATGTCTTCATTCTTATATTTGATATTCTTTGTCGCAAGGGATTTTGCCAGCGTTGTCATTTCCTTATAGGTCGGCTCTTTATAAATACTTCTGTAAGTATCCGCTCTGAAATGAAACCGAACTTTTGTCTGAGGCTTTACCATGATACGGTAGTCACCCTTTGGCAGTCCAGTCAGTTCAAAAGTTCTATGATAAGTATTCGTTCCATCGTCGGAAGTGTCCACCATATAGAATTTCTCATAATTTCCAAGAAGAAAAACAGTTGTCGCAGGAAGTTGTCAGCGGTTTTGCGGATATCGGAAGAACGCATCTATCCGCAATTGAAAGAGGTATCAGAAAACCTACGTTGGAAACACTTTTTCGCATTGCGGAAGCGTTAAAAGTTCCGCCCAGCGCGTTGGTAGCAGAAATCGAAGAAGCTGTCAAAAAGGCCGCGAACTAAGCCATCCATACTTTTCCATCCATCTTAAGTAACAGCACCCATGAAACACAAGGAGCCGCCCGCATAAACGAATCCTTTCGTTCACGCAGGCGGCTCACCGCACATCATCCTCTATTTATTTAATTACAACCTTATGGAATTTCTTCTTGCCCTTCTGAATCAGCAGTTCGCCGTCCTTAAACAGATCAGCCGTTACGTTCATCTTTGGATTGGTTACTTTTTCACCGTTTACGGAAAGTCCACCCTGTTCGATGGTTCTGAAGCCTTCACCATTGCTCGGCACAAGACCCAGCTCTTTAATCAGAGAAACCAGACCTTTACCATCACCGTCAAAATCAGCAGCAGCCATTTCTGTGGTCGGGATGTTAGCAGCATCACCGCCGCCTCCAAAGGCAGCTCTAGCGCCTTCCTGGGCTTTTCTGGCTTCCTCTTCGCCGTGTACCAGCTTGGTAACCTCGTAAGCCAGCACTTCCTTCGCCTTGTTGATTTCCGCGCCTTCCAAAGCTGACAGCCTGTTTACCTCTTCCATCGGCAGGAAGGTCAGGAAACGCAGACACTTGTTCACATCAGCATCGCCGACATTTCTCCAGTACTGATAGAACTCATATGGGGAAGTTCTCTCCGGTGACAGCCACAGCGCACCTTTCTGGGTTTTGCCCATTTTCTTACCCTCACTGTTAGTCAGCAGTGCAAATACCATACCTTCTACATCAACACCGCACCATTTTCTGGACAAGTCCTTACCTGCCAGAATGTTTGACCACTGGTCGTTGCCGCCGAACTGCATTTTCAGTCCGAAGTCTCTTGCCATAACGGTAAAGTCATAAGCCTGCATGAGCATGTAGTTCAGTTCAAAGAAAGTCAAACCGTCGCCGATTCTCTGCTTATAACAGTCTGCTCGCAGCATATTATTCACATTAAAGTGTGTTCCTACTTCTCTTACGAACTCAACATAGTTGAGCGGTCTCAGCCAATCTGCATTGTTAATGCTGATTGCCTTGCCCGGAAGCGGTTCTCTGTTCTGATGACCCGGCGCATATACACCGTTGTTGCCCTCGTATTTCCATTCATCGTCAAAATCAAGGAACTGATCAAACAGCTTTTTAAAAGCTGCGCAGTTATCATCAATAGTATTTACAGTCATCATCTGACGCATGTCCTGTCTGCCCGACGGGTCGCCTACCATACCGGTCCCGCCGCCCAGCAGTACAACCGGTGTATGTCCATATTTCTGCATGTACATCAAAATGATAACCTGCATAAAGTGTCCGATATGCAGACAGTCTGCAGTCGGGTCAAAACCGATATAGAATTTGATCTTTTCTTTGCCCAGTAACTCTCTAACTGCCTCTTCATCGGTTACCTGCTCAATGAAGCCTCTTTCTTTCAGTACATCGTAAACATTATCAAACTTGCTTACGGAATCAGGAATAAAATTTTTCATGGTAAATATCCTCTCTTCTTAGAATTTTGCCCTGGAATTTCATTAATAATCGCCCTTTATTTTGTGCCGAACAGTCTGTCGCCTGCATCCCCTAGCCCCGGAATAATGTAAGCGTGTTCGTTGAGTCTCTCGTCTTTCGCTGCGATGTAGATATCCACATCCGGATGTGCCTTTTGCAGTACCTCAATGCCCTCCGGTGCTGCAATCAAACACATGAATGTGATATTCTTCCCGCCTCTCTGCTTGATAAAATCAATAGCAGCTGCCGCACTTCCACCAGTTGCCAGCATAGGATCTACGACAAAAATCTGCCTTTTATCAATGTCAGTCGGCAACTTGCAGTAGTATTCCACCGGCTCATGGGTGTCAGGATCACGATAAAGACCCACATGTCCAACTTTCGCATTTGGAACAAGTGCCAGCATACCGTCTACAAAACCAAGACCTGCGCGAAGAATCGGTACGATAGCAATATCTTCCCCTTCCAGCATATTTACCTTAGTGCTGCAAAGCGGTGTTTCTATCTCTACTTCTTTCAGCGGCAAATTTCTGGTCGCCTCAAAACCCATCAGCATGGCGATTTCCTTTGCCAGTTCTCTGAAATCTTTGGTGCTGGTATCTGTCTTTCTCATCAGCGCAACCTTGTGCTGAATCAGTGGGTGGTCAAAAATATATACTTTGCTCATTCTCTTACCTCTCTTTCTGCTGCTTTGCGGTTACATCTCGTCCAGCATCGCTGTTCTTCTCTCGTGACGACCGCCTTCAAATTCAGTATCCAGCCATGCGTCAACAATCTCAACAGCGAGCTCCGGTGCAGTGGTTCTTCCGCCCAGCGCAAGGATGTTGGCATTGTTGTGCTGTTTGGTCAGCTTTGCCATCTCTACAGAAGTGCAAAGCCCGCAACGAATGCCCTTCACTTTATTGGCAGCGATGGAAATGCCTATGCCTGTCCCACAGACGACAATTCCAATATCCGCCTTTCCGGAAGCCACCGCTTCCCCGCATGCCTTTCCGTACACGGGATAATCCACGGACGCTTCGGAATCAGTTCCGAGGTCCACTACTTTAAATCCCCTTTCTAATAAATGTTTCTTTACAATATCTTTCAACGCGAACCCGCCATGGTCGCTGGCAACTGCAATAATCATATGTATTAAACCTTTCTAATATTATATCCTGCGGACTTCAGCATTCTATTCATGACAGAAAAGCCAATGCCCTCTTCCGGCAGCGCCGATGCCAAAATCATATCAGCGCCTTCTCTGTCCGCTTCTCTTAGCCGTGCAAAAAACTGGTGCGCCGCAGCTTTCTGGTCTTTTTCGTCAAAGGAAATGACGCAGACCTTCTTGCCCTCCGCTCTGTATTTTTCAGCCTCCCTGCAAATGACCTCCTGCACAGCCTGCGGGCTTCCTTCAAAGACCGTCATCTGTGCTTTCGGAGCATAGTGCTTATATTTCATGCCCGGTGCTCTGGGCTTAAAATCTTCATTATTAAATGTATCCGGTCGCTGATTCAAAGTCGGATCAAGTGCTACCGGCTTTTTCAGCGCTTCTTCAAAATCCTCTCTGGTAATAATGCCAGGTCTTAGAATCATAGGCTGTTCACCCGTCATATCGATGACAGTGGATTCAATTCCCACCTGGCAGTCGGTGCTTTCTATGATCGCATCCACTCTTCCATAGAGATCCTCTTTGACATCTTTTGCCGTCGTTGGACTGGGCTTTCCGGAGAGATTTGCGCTGGGCGCTGCAACAGGACACTGCGCTGCGCTAATCAAAGAAAGCGCCACGGGATGATCCGGCATACGAATCCCTACCGTATCAAGCCCGCCTGTAGTCGTATCAGGTATCAGGGAAAGCCTTGGCACAATCATGGTCATGGGACCCGGCCAGAAATGCTCCATCAAAAGCTGCATATCAGCGGTGACTTCAGGGGTCAGTGCAAGCAAATCGTCCTTTGACGATATGTGGACAATCATAGGATTGTCAGAAGGTCTACCCTTTGCCGCATACACCTTACCCACAGCTTCTGCATCGAGGGCATTGGCACCCAGTCCATAGACCGTTTCTGTAGGAAATGCAACCAGCCCTCCCGCTGCCAAAATATCCGCTGCCGCTGCAATATCTTCAGTTGTATCTTTTAGTAATTTTGTATTCATCATAGTTTCATGCCCGCATAGCTGACAACGCTGCGGGCGAATTTAGCAAGCCTGCAGACGCAGTGAAATTCGTTCGCAGCTAGGCGCCGGATTTGGTGAGGCTCGGAGCGTACAAATGGTACGTGAGAAATGAATCAAATTCGAGCAACAATGTTGCGGGTGGATTTAGTAAGTCTGCAGACGCAGTGAAATTCGTTCGCAGCTAGGCGCCGGATTTGATGAGGCTCGGAGCGTACAAATGGTACGTGAGAAATGAATCAAATTCGAGCAACAACGCTGCGGGCGGATTTAGCAAGTCTGATTAGAAGTTCTTCATTTTCTCTGCCTGATCACTAGTAATCAAGCCATCGATGATTTCATCTAAATCACCATCTAAAATTGCATCCAGTCTGTACAGAGTCAAACCAATTCTATGCTCGGATACTCTGCCCTGCTGGAAGTTAAAGGTTCTGATTCGCTCACTTCTGTCGCCGGAACCAACCTGGCTCTTTCTGGCCTCAGAAATCTCTTTGTTCTGTTCCTGTAGTTTCAGGTCATAGAGTCTTGCTTTCAAAACCTTGAAGGCTTTTTCTTTGTTCTTAATCTGGGACTTTTCATCCTGACAGGTTACTACAAGTCCAGTCGGCTCATGGGTCAGTCTGACTGCAGAATCTGTGGTATTTACGCACTGACCGCCGTTACCGGAAGCGCGGTACACATCCACTCTGACATCGTTTGGATTCAGATCCACTTCCACATCGTCGACTTCAGGCAGAACAGCTACCGTTGCTGCAGAAGTATGAACACGACCTGCAGACTCCGTTTCTGGCACGCGCTGCACTCTGTGTACGCCGCTCTCGTATTTCAGTCTGGAATATGCACCCTTACCCTTAATCAGAACTACGGCTTCCTTAATACCGCCGATTCCAGTGTCGTTAACATCCATCAGTTCTGTCTTCCATCTGTGGCGTTCTGCATATCGCATATACATTCTAAGAAGATCCTGTGCAAATAATGCGGCTTCGTCACCGCCAGTGCCTGCCCTGACTTCCAGAATTACGTTCTTTTCGTCGTTAGGGTCTTTTGGCAGCAACAGAACTTTCAGTTCTTCTTCGTTCTTTTCAATCTGTTCCTCTAAATCGTTGATTTCCATCTTTGCCAAATCACGCATCTCTTCATCTGTCTCGTTTTCAACGAGATCCTTGGCATCGCGGAGACCTTCTTTTGCTTTCTTGTACTCTTCGTACTTCTTAACAATCGGCTCCATCTCGCCCATTTCCTTGATGTATTTCTGCCAGACCGGCTGATCATTTATGACCTCCGGATCAGAAACCTTCAGGGACAATTCCTGATATTTCTCAACAATAAAGTCTAACTTATCAAACATATCTATCTCCTCAAAATAAAAATTTCCATATCTATCTAAACATATATTGTACCACAAACTGCAATTTCCTACAATTGAAAAATACCCAAAGCTGCCAATTATTTCTGTGCAGCCTTTGTCGATGTCTTTGCCATGATGCAAGCTATTTCCCCATTGACTTTCTCATATTACAAGAGTACAATGTTTGCAAACTGAAAGAGAGAGGCTTCATGATGATAAAAAGTACACTAATCAAAAGCGGAACGGTGGTCGACCCTGCGCAAGCAATCGAAAAAATCACCAATATATATATAGAAGATGGAAAAATCGTCGAACTTACAGATGAATCGCCAAATGCCGATTTAGTCATCGACGCTGCCGGCAAAATCGTCTGCCCCGGTTTTATCGACATTCACATGCACGAAGATGACTACGATCCAAAGACAGACACCACTGCCGTAAGCATGGCAGAATCAGCACTTCATATGGGAGTAACACTGGATATCGGCGGCAACTGCGGCAACAACGCCTGCGATCCGGATCACTATCTGGATATTACCGATCGAGACGGTGCGCCGGTAAATCTCGGTCTTTTAGCCGGTCATACCTATCTAAGGAGACGCAGCGGAAAGCAGGATAAGTATCGCTCCATTGACGAAAACATCTTAAAGGAAATGACTGCTGTATGCGAGGATTTTCTGGATAAAGGCTGCCTCGGGATTTCTTTCGGGGTAAAATACGTGCCAGGTACAACACCAGAAGAAATCGCTGCTCTTGCTAAACTCTGCCGCAAAGGTGATAAAATCGCAGCTTCCCATGTTCGTCAAGACGTCAACGAAGTATTTGCTGCAGCAGACGAGCTGGCTGCCATAGGCGAAAGCTGCGGGATTCGCGTACAATTTTCTCATATAGGCAGTATGGGCGGCTATGGACAAATGTCGCAGCTTCTTGAAAATATCAGAAATTACCGTGCAAAGGGAATTGACATGCTTTGCGACTGTTACCCTTACAGTGCTTTCAGTACTGGAATCGGCGAAACCACCTATGATGACGGATTCCTGGAACGTTACCACGCTGACTACGACAGTATTCTCATTGCCAGCGGAAAATATGCAGGCAAGCGCTGTACCAAAGAAATCTTTGATGAGCTGAGGGCAACTGCACCGGACACAGCTACAGTCGGCTATTTTATGCGAGAAGAAGATATCGAAATGGCGCTGACTTCACCGCTGATTATGCTGGGCAGCGACGGAATCAGAACCGATGGCATGGGACATCCCCGCGCTTCCGGCTCCTTCGCACGTTTCATTGCAAATTACATCCGTCCGGGAAAAATCAGTCTTTCTGAGGGAATCAGCAAAATGACAACCATGGCAGCAAATCGTCTACATCTGCCGAACAAGGGAAATTTCTTGCCGGGCAGCGACGCTGATATTACCATTTTTGATCTGGAAAAAGTGCAAGACTGCGCCACTTACGAAAACGGACAAATTCCATCCAAAGGATTTAGCTATGTCCTCATCGGTGGCGAAATTGCTCTGCAGAATGATAAAATCGTAAATAACCGATTAGGAAAAGCTGTAAGAAAATAAAGCCGGAACGAGGTCCTGCTGAATGTGCTATTCTATATAGGAACCAAACGAAACCCAAATCCGCTTTGCAGAAAAAAGCAAAAAATCTCCCCAAAAAAGCACTCCAAGCGTTTTGACGAACGCCTGTAGTGCAGTACCTTTTGTTTTTGGAGCAAAAATACGACTTAAAACGGATAATATGCAAAGAGAAGTTTAAGATTTAGGTGAAATGTTCCTCTTGTTGGCTTGTCACATGCCTTGCCGCCTGAAAGTTTTCCTTTTTTTGAAAGAAGAAAGGGTATAGTTCTGCAATGAAGAAATTCTTTTTATGTGTTCTATTTGATGCTAACACAGACATTCTAATGCATAAAACTAAAAAGCCGGAGACAAATCTCCGGCTTCTGGTTTTTCTGATTATATTTACAGGTTGTACTTGTTCTTGAACTTTTCAACACGTCCACCACGGTTGATGAACTTCTGCTGTCCTGTAAAGAACGGATGACATGCTGAGCAAACGTCAAGTCTCATTTCTTCTTTTACGGATTTCGTAACAAAAGAATTACCACATGCGCAAGTTACTTTACATTCCTTATAATCAGGATGGATTCCTTCCTTCATGCTTCTTACCTCTTTCCTGCTCAGGCAATGCCCGTGCATAATTTATCTGTATCTACTACAGCTTTTATACTATATCACACTTGTTTGCAGGATACAAGTAATTTTTGCAGAAAATTTCTCAGGAAATCGCAGATTATTTTATTGTCTTACAAAGCTCAAGCAAAGCATTTGCATAGATTTCCGTAATTCTCTCGTAATCAGCAACACTGTAGTGCTCATTGGCTTCGTGAGCAAGCTCCTCCTGATCCGGAAACACCGGTCCAAAAGCAATGGCGTTAGGAATTGCCCGCGCATAGGTTGCTCCGCCCAGAGAAATCGGCTGAGACTGCATATCTCCGGTCGCGTCCTGATATACCTTCATGAGCGTTTTTACAATCTCGCTGTCCTTTTCAAAATAGATTGGATCCATGCAGACGCCATATTCCAATTTTCCGTTCAACGCTCTGGTAAGCGGCTTCAGTTTCGCATCAACATCTTCAAAGGTTTTGGTTACCGGATAACGGATGTTCATCGTCAACGTCAACGCATCTTTTTCCATTTTCATCAAACCTACATTGACAGTCATCAAGCCGGAAGCCTCATCTTCCCACCCAATTCCCATCCTTTCTCCGTTATAGTCAAGACCTATATAAGTATGATACTTCTCAATCAAATTCTGCTGCACAAAAATGTAACGCTCTCCCTCACTCAGAAGATACAAAATTTCCATCAAAGCAGAAATCGCATTGACACCCTTTTCCGGTGTCATCGCATGGGCAGCTCTGCCCTTTACTTCAACAAAAACTTCGCCCTCTTTCGTCAAACAAACACCGGTTTCCGCCCCAAGCTTTTCTGCATGTGCGCTGATTTCTTCTATCAATTTTTCTGCCCGGATGCTCTCATCTGTCCATGAGATTTTACATCTTGCGCCAGTAGGCACTACGTTTGCACGTTCACCGCCGCAGAGCTCCTGCAGAGAAAGCGAAGCTTTAGCCGCACCGCCTTCATTTATAACCGGGTAAGATAAATCCGCATTGATCAGCCCTTTCTCACAGAAAATCACAGGAAAGTTAGCATCCGGAACAATGGATATTTCCGGCAGCTCCGGTTTCCCTTCCAGATATCTGGCGATGCTGTTCCACTCTACTTCCTCATCTGTACCAATTACCATTTTCAGTCTGAAATCAGGCGGAAGCAAATTGTTCTCCTTGATATACTTCATTGCGTACATACAGCAAACCATTGGTCCTTTATCGTCAATGGAGCCTCGTCCGTACATTTCTCCATCCTTGATGATTCCCTTAAAAGGCTCAGTTTCCCAGCCTTCACCGGCGTCCACTACATCGGCATGACAGAGAATTCCAATCAAATGATTCCCCTCTCCCAGCGTAATCTCCCCGATATAGTTGCCGATATTTTCAGTGTGAAGTCCCATTTCTTCACCACGCTGCAAAATCTTTGCAAGGCAATCTGCAACATCTTTTCCAAAAGGTGCACTGCAATCATCACTTTGGGTTGCAATGCTGGGAATCTCTATAAGTGCAGAAATATCTCCAAGCAAAGCCCCTCTATTTTCTTCGTAAAATTTTTCAAATTCTCGTTTCATCACAGCCTCCTGTTTCTTAGCTCAGCAGAGAAGCGTCTTTTTTAAGGGCTTTACAAAGAACATAGTACAGTAATCCGGATAAAGCGATGCTCTGTACCAGAACCAGTCCGTCTGTTACGAAAATGTTCATCACAAATCCTGCTAACCAGGAAATAATTCCATACCATACAAAGCCTTCGACCGGCTCCCATTTTGAAGCAGTACCTTTTCTCAGCAGCCAGTAGTCTGACAACATTACGCCGCCCATCGGAGCAAACGCAGCACCCAGCCATGTAATGAATCCCTCAAACTGGTTCATAATTCCAAGAACTGCTAAAATAGTTCCGATTGCACCGGCAATCAGCGTAACCATAGCTCTCTTTTCATCTTTCAGTTTCAAAATATTTACAAGGTTGATACCTGCAAGGTAAGCATTGCTTGTATTTGTAGTCCATGCCGCTAAAATCAGTACAACCATACCTAAAATCGGAAGACCTACATCGCATAAAACCTGACTGACATCATACTGACCCACAGCCTTAGCCATCAGAATTCCGATTACCAGCATGAGAATTCCCGCAGGAAGTACGCCAAATACGGTTGATTTCAGTGTATCTCCACGGTTTTTCTGATAACGGGAGAAGTCTGCAACTGTCATGGTCTGCATACTCATAAATCCTGTCGTCAATGTAATTCCTTGTACTAAAGTCATCGTCGTTTCTGTCTGCGCATTGAGATTTGCAGTACCGTTATTGCGCAGCGCCAAATAACAGCCTACTACACAAACAATCAACAGTGCCGGTACAGCCAGTGTGTTGATTTTTCCAATGGCGTTAATGCCGTATACTGCTGTAACCAGCATGATTGTTCCCCAGATTAAAATGGATACAACCTCCGGAACGTGAATTCCAAAAGAGTTTGCCATCAGATTTGTAAATGCACTGCCGCAAACTGCGGTATTAACGCCAAACCATCCGAGCATTGAAATGGTAAAGAAGAGGCTGTTTAAATATCTTGAGCCCGCTTTACCATAGCTGGACTGTAGTATCACACATGCCGGTACGCTGAGGTCGCTTCCCTCCATACCTCCCAAGCAAGTAAAAACAATAACTAAAGCATATCCGATGCAGCCTGCCAAAAGAGCCTGTGTCAGCGGCATTGCAGAAGCAAGTAATCCTCCAATCAGCATGCTCGGAACGCTAATCATAACGCCGGCATGTAAAAAAGCCATTTCAATCCAGCCCTTTTTCTCTTCCGGTGCAACTTGAGTTAGTGTGGTGGTTTCAACGCCACTACGTTTCTTTTCGTTTTCGTTCATAACTCATCCTCTTTTCTCGATAACAAATATACTTTAATGAATACCTTCCGCAATTCCGCCCCGCCCCTTGGCGGCTGATTAGATTTCAAAGAATGCACCTTTTAGCAGCGAAATGCGTGCACCTGTTACGGTGCTTTCATTTTATATAATATCTGTCTTTTCCGCATTAAAATATTTTAAATGAAAACTTAAAAATATTCAAATATTCTCAATGACAATTTTTCCTCTGTCCACTATACTTTTCCTCGAAGAATGCACTAAAACACTCACTGTAAACAAGGAGGTTATAAAATGTACGATTACGAATTACAAAAAGCTGCGGACACTTTAATTGGCGATCTTTTTAAGGTAAAGCCGGGCGAAACTGTTGTTATCACTTGCGATTCCCTTTCATGTATGAATGTGGTAAACGCTGTTATGTCCAGCGCTCACGCTGCAGGAGCTCTTCCTATGATGATTAAGTTTCCTGCACCGGACGGCATTGGACAGGCCGCAGACCCAAAACTGCCAATTGAGCCGTTAACTGCCGCCGTATCCAACTGCGACGTATGGATTGAATTCAACCAGAAATGGCTGCTCTATTCTACCCCATACCTGCGTGCAATTGAAGCAAACAAAAAAATGCGCTACATGTGCTTGGTAGAATATACCGAAGATGTTTTGATCCGTACTTTAAAAGATCTTAACAGCGAAAAGCTGGCAGCATTTATGAATAAGGTTGCTGATTTAAACAGAGCTGCAAAGGTGACTCGCATGACGACCCCTGCAGGGACTGACGTTACCTTTGAAACCAATCCGGAACACACAATTTTAGTAGATGCAGGTCTTGCTTCAAAGAGCGGTATCTACATGATGGCAGGTCAGCTCAACGTAGTACCTAAGTTTGGTTCTGTAAACGGAACCATCGTCTTCGACGGCACCGTTACTCCTCCTTTTGGAAGAAATCCTGATGTTCCTATCAGATTAACTGTAAAGAACAGCGAAATCGTAAAAGTTGAAGGCGGCGCAGACGCAAAAGCATACGAAAAATGGTTAAAGAGCTTTGACGATCCGGGCATGCTGAAGATGGCTCATGTCGCATACGGCTTCAATCCTGGCGCGCAGCTTTCAGGTAACGTTGTTGAAGACGAAAGAGTTTGGGGCGTTACGGAGTGGGGAATCGGTTATGTAAGCCCGATTATTGCTCCACCTGATGGTCAGCAGGCGATTTCTCATACTGACGGTATTTGTATCGATACTTCCGTATGGATTGACGGCGTTCAGATTATGGATAAGGGTAAAATGGTTGACCCTGAGCTGGAAGCAATGTATCCACACAACTAAGAAACCCATACCTTGCATAGTATCCTTTTGTATGATACTTCTGCCAAAAGGGCTTCGGATAATCCTCCGAAGCCCTTTTGGGATAAAGCTATTATAACATTCGATCTATCATCGTAAGCATGGTAATACAGGTATGAAACTGGACAATATCATCTTCAAATCCTAAAATCTGGCGCAATTTGTTAATACGATACCGAATTGTTGCTTCACTCTGCCCCATAAGATTCGCCGTCTCACGGTAAGAGCCTTTGCATTGTACAAACATTTTGCATGTATTAAACAAGGTCGAGTCATTTTCACTTCGATAGATAGAAATCAAAGATTTCAGGCTGTCATAGTAACTGTATAATTCACTGCTATCCTTCAACTTCATAATCAACGTCAAAATGGATTTGTTGTCATAGACAATTCTCTTTTCCTGGAGATAATAGGCGGTATCCAGGGCAAGAAGTCCCTCATCGAGGCAAAGATTCACTTCCTTCTTGGGGTGTACTGCACTGACCCCTGCCGTATAATTGGAAAAATACTGTTCCAAATAGTTACAAAAAATTGTTTGGATTTGATTAAGCTCCTCTTCACTGTCATGACTGATTAAAAAATAATGCAGATTATCGTGGAAAATATAGACGTCCTTCTGCCTTTTTAAAAAATACGCCATCAAATCATTCTCCATCATAGGTGAATGTAGATTTCCGCGAACAATAACTATTTGCAACAGTTTTTTAAATTTAGGATTAATACTCTCTAACACCCGTTTTTTCTCTGCATCGTTAAGCTTTCCTGTATGAATTTCATTTAATTTATTCCCATTGAAAATATGGTAATACTTCTGAATGATTATATTATTAATTGTCTCCATAATAGACGCATAAGAAACTGTCCAGCTCACCATAATCAATGGCAGCTTTCCTCTATTACACTGCTCTTTTATTTCTTCGGTAATCAGGTGCGCATTCTCATCTGTGATAATCAGCGCACTGCATTGAAAATTAACCAAGACCTGAATAAATTTCGTAAACTCCTGCGGCTGTGTTGCAAATTGATCGAGACCGGAGATATACAAATCTCCCTTTTTCACAATACTTTTGTCAAAGATGCCGGATTTCACCGAACAGTCATAGACAGAGGTTCGATTGACTACATTATCAAGATACTTTTTTCCTGCAAGAACCTTCGCATTTTCAAATAACGGCTGCTTTAAAATCAGTTCTATTGTGCACAACATAACCTTCCTGCCTACCTTTCTTTCCATTTTTCACAGTATACCACAGAAATCTCTGCGGTAGAAGTATCAAAAATTAACATAAGGGCTCCGCTCAATTCCTCAAATCATTGTAGCAGAACCCCCCTCTTTTACCATTTCCGAGAAGGAAACTCCGGTTTTCTCTTGTCATAAAATGAAGCAAGGCCTTCTTTTGCGTCTTCACTGGTGAAAGCTTTGTATCCAAGCAGTGCTTCCGTCTCAAAAGCCTGCTCCAGCGGGATTTCCCGCAGCTTCAGTACTGATTCTTTCGCAGTCTGCACTGCCGTCGTACTTAGAGTGCAAAATTTCTTTGCAATTTCCATTGCCTTATCCATCACGTCCTTCGGTGCAACAACATGGTTCAGCACCCCGTAGTCAAGAGCTGTTTTGGCGCTGATTTTCTCACCCATCAAAATCAGTTCCATCGCTCTGATGTAAGGAATCTGTCTTGCCAATCTCGCCAGAGTTCCTCCTGCCGGTACAATGCCTAAAGAAACCTCCGGAAGAGCAAATGTGGCTTCGCTGGACGCTACTCGGATGTCTGACGCCAGCATAATTTCAAAGCCTCCGCCCATACAGTGTCCATTGACTGCACAAATTACAGGTTTATACATATCCACATGCTTGAGATGGGCTGGATCCCATTCGTCAATATAATGACCCTGTCCTAAATAAGGAAGGGATTCTGTCAAATCCGCACCAACACAAAAGGCTTTCTCTCCTGCGCCGGTTAAAATACACGCCGCAACTTGATTATCTGCCTGCGCCTTTTTAAAGGCTTCTCCTAAATCCTCATACATCTGCAGGGTGAGAGAGTTCAATTTCTCCGGTCTGTTAAATTTTATAACGGCAATCCCGTCTTTCACTTCATAAGAGATATTTTTCATTACAGAACTCCTTTCTCACGCAATCTCTCAATCTCCGATCCAGAAAGCCCAAGGAATTCTTTATAAACCTCCTGATTGTGCTGTCCGATTTCCGGTGCTTTTCCCGATGTATCGCACGGCGTTTTGCTCAGTTTAATCGGCGTTCCGAATAATTTCCCCTGCGCACTGCCGTATGTATAATCGATAAACATCTCTCTGGCATTGAGCTGCGGATCCTCCAGCACCTGATCAATTGCATGAATTGCTGTAAGTGGTAACTTGTCGGCAAGGGCGTCCTGCAGCTCCTGACATGTATAATTAGAAAACCATTCATTTATTTTAGGCAAAACTCTTCTCTCGTACACCTCTTCGTCAAAACGTTTCGGCATGGTGTCAATTTCAGGGTCGGATAAAAGCTCCGGCTCGCCGAAGAATTCGCAGGTAGTTTTCCAAAATCTGTCTGTATAGCCACCGAAGAAAACTTCCCCGTCCTTGGCTTTAAATTTTCCGTAAGGTCTGCAAAGGGGATGATCATTGCCGAGAGGCGTCTGCACCTTGCCTCCAACAGTATAATTGGACACTGCATTTTCCGTCAGCGCCAAAGAGGAGTCCAGCTGGGCTACATCGACAAGCTGCCCCTCTCCGGTTTTTTGGGCATGAATATACGCTGACAGTGTTCCAATGGCGCCGAAAAAGGTGGCTGCCAAATCGCCGATGATCGTTCCAATTCTAGTCGGTTCCCCTGGCATACCGTTCATAGACCAAAGACCGCTGAGAGCCTGACCGCTGTTATCATAAGCAGGCCATGAGGAGTACGGTCCCGTCTGTCCAAATCCTGAAATCGCAGTATATACAATTTTAGGGTTATATTTCTTTAAATCTTCATAGCCGACGCCCAGTTTATCCATCACGCCTGCTCGATAATTTTCAATGACAATATCTGCCTTTTCAACCAGCTCTCTAAAAAGCTCCTTCCCCTTCTCCTCTTTGAGATTTAAGGTAATGGCCTGCTTATTTCGATTATACTGTGCAAAAAAGGCGCTCTGTTTTTTCTCGCCGTCTACAAGATACGGCTCAAAGTCGCGGGTATAATCCGGGTCCTTCGGATTCTCGATTTTAATGACCCGTGCGCCTAAATCTGATAAAATCATAGTCGCATAAGGGCCTGCTACTACTCTTGTTAAATCCAGTACTGTTACACCTTCTAATGGTTTCATACCTATTTCCTCCATGAATTCGTACCGAAAAACCGTAATTTCTTCGATTTTCCGGTACCTACCCAAAATAAGATTCATTACTTTACAGAATATATTTTTTGTTTAACAACATACTTTCTATTTCTTCGCTCTCTTTTCTTCCATGTCGGCAAGATAGTATTTGCCCGGTGTATGGAAGAATTCATCCTGCAGCTTAACAACCTGCGGCACCAGCCAGATAACAGCAACCATATTCGGTATGATAAACAACGCATTAAAGAAGTCATTGAGCTGATATACCACGGTCAATTCCATACCGAAGGTTACAATAATCATCGTTGCAATTGCAATAAATCTCCATGCAACACCGGCTTTTGGTGTTTTAAACAGGAACTCTGCCTGTCTTTCATCGTAGAAAATAACCACAGTAATCGTCGTAATTACAAACAGTAACACGCAAATCGCTACAAAGTAATCTCCAGCCACACCAAAGACAGTGTGAAATGCCGCCTGTCCTAAAGCGCCGGCATCAATACCGGGCATCTTCCAAACGCCTGTAGTCAGCACTGCAAGCGCTGTAGCCGTACAAACTAAAATCGTATCTACGCCTACTTCAAAAACACCCCACATTGCCTGTCTAATCGGGTGATCAACATCTGCAGCCGCATGAGCTGACGGAGCTGAACCAAATCCCGCTTCATTGGAGTACACACCCCTTGCAGAACCCCAACGCAGCGCCAGCGCTACAGTGGATCCTGCAAAGCCGCCAACGGCCGCATGCGGTGCAAAAGCATACACAAAGATGCTTCCCAGTGATGGAAGAATTTCACCAGCATTAAGTACCAGAATGATAATTACACCTAACAGGTACAACGCTGCCATAATCGGCACTGCTTTTTCCATAACCTTGGCAATTCTTTTAATTCCGCCGAAAACAATAACTGCAACAATTACTGCAACGATAATACCGAATACTGTTCCGTTAATACCAAAAACAGAAACCTGCGCACTGGCAGACAAAGTCTGAGACGCTACAGACGGAATACCTGCAATCATGGTGAAAAATGCACAGAAAATAGCGATTGCATGTCCTGCCTTTTTCCCTCCGCATAACTCCTTTACATAGCTGAAAGCGCCGCCGACCCATTCACCTTTTTCGTTTTTAGTCCTGTACTTCATACAAAGCGCAATTTCAACATACTTTGTACAGCCGCCTACAATCGCAATAATCCACATCCAGAAAATCGCTCCGGGACCGCCTAAAGCGATGGCTACCGGCACACCTACAATGTTGGAGGCTCCGATGGAGGAAGCCAAAGCAAAGCAGAGCATGCTGCTGCAAAAGAAGAAATTTTATCATCTTCCCCTTTGGCAAACATCTTTCCAAAAGTCTGTGAACAGATGTAACGGAGTTTTGTAATCTGAGGAAAACCTAAGCGAAAACTCATATACAGTCCACCGCCAACGATTAAAATCAAAATGGGGAGCCCCCAAAACCAGTTCGCACATGCGACACAAAAATTTATAATACCTTGCATAGTAAATCCTTTCTATGTATCAAAAAATATATCCTGTAAATTTAAATCTCGATCCTTATATCTATTGTTTTTTCATTTTATCATATACACAATCACCGTCTAAATAGGTTTTTTCTACAACGATTTCATCGATGCGTTGTGGATCTATTGTAAAAATATCCTCAGATATAACTGCAAAGCTGGCACGATAGCCGGCGGTCAGCTGTCCCAGATTTCTAAAACCTGCAATCTCCGCACCCTCTTTGGTATACATGCGAAGAGCAGTTTCTACATCTATGCAGTTTTCTCTGCCGCAGTCCGTTCCGTCATAGGCAGTTCTTGTTACTGCACATTTTATGTTTGGAAACGGATTTGACGGTTCTGCCCAGGATGTGGCCGGTGCGTCTGTGGACAAGGCTACTTTAACCCCACGGGCAAGCAAATGCTTAATCGGATAAGTTTCCTTTATTCACTCCATTCCCAGATTGTTCCGATAGCTTTCAATCTCCGCATACATGAAAATACTTTGGGTGGAAAATGCGATGTTTTCCCTCGCCGCCCTGTCGATGGCCTGCTCTGACGGATCAGTGATATGTTCCAGCCTTATAGACGGCTTATCTGAAAGCCACTGACCCTCTCTGCATGCAATTTCAGTCATACGGTCGATGGCACGTTTTCCCATCGTGTGTACCGAAAGCTGGCAATGATTCTTCTTACAAAAGGCTATCGCACTTTCTACTTCCTCATCGCTGCAGACTGAAATGCCGTACTCCGTATCGCTGCCCAAATAAGGTCTATCCATCCAGGCAGTCCTGCCGCCTACGCTTCCATCACCGATCAATTTGATTCCGGCTTTGCGGATTTGCCGCTTTGGCTCTGCAATTTCCTCGCTCCATTTAAACTCAGGATTTTTACGAATTAAATCCCAAATATAATACATGGCTACATCTTGCTTAAAGCCTCTCTTTGCGGCTTCCTCATAGTACTCAAAATAGTCCACAGAGTCCAGATTTCCCATATCCGTCACAGCTACAATGCCCTGTGAAAGCAGTAGTTCTCCCAAAGAAACAAGACTTTCGATGACCTGCTCTTTGGATTTTTCCGGCAAAATCTCCCCAACCAGATGTCTTGCATTTTCTTTTAAAATGCCTGTAGGCTCGCCGTTTTCATCTCTGTCGATTTCCCCGCCCGGCGGGTCAGGTGTATCCTTTGTAATTCCGGCAAGTTCCAGCGCTTTACTGTTCACACTGCGAATATGGGAGCAGGAACGAAGCAGCTCCACAGGATATTCTGTCGTCGCTTTGTCCAAATCCCATCTGTTTGGGCTGCGGTGCTCTGCAAATTTTTCTTCGTCATAGCCCCAGCCCTGAATCCATTGATTTGGTTTGCTATCGCTGCTTTTCTCTCTGATAACCTCCGTAAGCTCTTCTATAGAATGTACCTTTGGAGGCAGACAGGAAATTTTAGCGGCACAGTCCGCCAAAATGACGGGGTGCATATGGCTGTCCACTAGGCCCGGTATCACCCGCTTCCCGCCTAAATCCGTAACGGGATATCCTGTTTCCGGCAAGTCCTCCTGTTTTCCAATCCATGAAATAACGCCGTCCTCTACCACAAAGCATTCTTCAAAAGGCTCCTTTGTATCTGCGGTAAATACCTTACCGTTTATGAAAACTTGATTACTCACTTTGTTCGCTCCTTTTTATTATGCCTTTTGATAGCGGTCAAATAATTCCTGTGCGTACTCTAATCTGACGTTTTTCTCCGTCACCATTTTCGCTACGATCTTCTCTAAGATCTCGCCCTTTGCGCCTACTGTATTTGCCAGATTTCTAGCGTGCAGAGACATATGGCCTCTCTGAATACCTTCTGTTGCCAGAGCCTTCATCGCAGCCAGATTATTTGCAAGACCTGCTGAGGCGATAATCTGTCCCAGCTCTGCCGCTGTCTTAACGCCCAAGATTTTTACAGCTGTCTGTGCCGCAGGGTGAATCTTTGTCGCTCCGCCTACAAGACCTACTGCCATTGGCATTTCAATACAACCAACCAAATCACCGTTTTCATTTTTCTCCCATGTGGTCAAAGAAGTGTATTTTCCATTTCTTGCTGCATAGGAATGGGCACCTGATTCGATGGCTCTAGTATCGTTTCCTGTTGCCATTACTACCGGAATAATGCCGTTCATGATGCCTTTGTTGTGGGTAGCCGCTCTATATGGGTCTGCCGCGGCAAAGGCATATGCGTTGATAATCTTATCTGCAACTTCCTCACCGCCGATAGCTTCTTTCTTCCATACTGCTCTGGATCTGACGATTCTGTGGTCAGCCAGGTTGGATAAAATTCGCAGTTCTGCAACGCCGCCTGTTAATTTTTCAATATATGGAGATACCGCTTCAGCCATGGTATTTACGGCATTTGCACCCATTGCATCTAAAGTGTCAACTAAAAGGTGTACAATGACCATCGGTCCTACGATTGAGTCGATGACTCTAACCTCTACATCCTTTGCGCCGCCGCCGAACTTAACTAAAACCGGATCCTTTTCATTACAGATTTTGATAATCTCTTCCTTGTTTTCCAAAATAGCGCTCTTTGCAGCAAAAGGCGTCGCCACGTCAAGGATTTGAATCTGCGCAATCATAATATTTCCAGAAGTGCTTGCAACAAAGCCGCCTGCGCCTCTTGCCATTTTTGCGGCATTACTGCAGGCTGCAATAACAGAGGGCTCTTCTGTAACCATAGGAATCACCACATCCTTACCGTTGATGACAAAGTTGATTCCAACGCCCATAGGCAAAGCAAATTTTCCGATTACATTTTCCACCATATGATCTGCTTTATCCATATCTAAAGCGTCTGCATTCTTAAGAATCTCCTGCTCCTTGGCGGAAAGCGCTGCGAACTCCGCAACTTCTTTCATTCTTTCTTCTACGGATAATTTGAAAAATCCTGAATAACTGCTTGTTTTCATTTCTTTACTCTCCTAACTCTTTCATTGAGGCGGTAAAGGAGTCCAGGGTTCTTCCCAGAATTCTTTCCACCATCTGCTCAATTTGGTAACACTTCTTTTCATCAATCCCTGTTTCAATACCCATTGTATTTAACATAGATACGAAGTCGCATGTTTCCACAAGGCCTGTACGCTTTGTATCAAAGTAATATGAGCCAATCCCTTTCACCGGCACACGGTCTACAATATTTGCTACCTGACCGCCGATTCCGCCCAGGGTGCAGTCAAAGGTTTCAACGCCTGCTTCCATCGCCGCATAGTAGGACGCCATTCCCATTCCTCTCACATCGTGCACATGGAAAGAATGCATGGACGTATCCGGATAGGCTTTCATCACATGTGAAAAGTAGTTATAAACCCTCTCCGGATCTGCAATGCCGTCAGGATCGGAGTGTTCAATCTCGTCAAATCCGATATCAAAGGCTCTGTCTACAAATTCATATGCCCTTTCTATAGGGACTTCTCCCTGAATCGGACAGCCGAAAATGGTTCCGATATTCGCAAAGACTTTTTTAATTCCCAGGGAATGGAGAAATTTTACGTTCTTCTCCGCCTCAAGGAAAAGCTCTTCATGGGTTCTGTTCATATTCTTTCTGGCATAAGCCTCGCTGGTCGCCAGCTGTCCGCAGAGAACTCTATCTATCTGAACACCTTCTTCAAGAGCCTGCGCAACTCGCTCGCAAGCCTTTGTATTCAGCGCAAGAACCGTGTACTCCACATCCTCACGGTGAGGAAGACATTTCAGAACTTCTAAAATGTCTTTGAATTGGGGCACGTACTTGATATGACTGAACGTGCCGATTTCAATCCGCTTAAAGCCGGCATTCATCAGTCTTTCCGCAATCCAAAGCTTCGCCTCAGTTGGCACAAACAGCTCTTCATGCTGAAATCCGTCTCGAAGAGTTACATCAATTACATCAATCTGTTTTGGTAAATTCTTCTTCACACTTTCATCTCCTTCAATTCCTTTTTACGATTACCTATCGCAAAGGGTATGCCAACCGAGAATTCTAAAAAAAGCACAACAAAAAACGCTTGAATTTCAAGCGTTTCATTGATTTTACATATTTATTGCAGCTTGGTTCCATCCTGGAATATCTGTAAAAAAATATTTATTTATAAAAATATTTTTATAAATTCAAAATTTTTTATGGGATATGCCCAGCTTTTTTAAGCGATACTGCAGCTTTTGCGGCGAGATATCAAGGCGTGCTGCCACATCACTCAGTTTTTCTTCCTGCTCCATTATCATCTCTATAATTTCTTTCTCATAGGCTTTAAGCATATCCTCTAAGCTGTGCTGACTGCCCGGCTCTATTTTTTGAATTCCCAGCGGTGCAGGTTTATGCTCCGGTATTTTTACCTTCTGTTCATCACTGATTGTTTTTACAAGCTGCATTCTTCGAAACAAAGGATTTACACTTTCCAAACTAATTTGCGCCTTCTTCTCAAGATTAAATGCGCTTTCGATGATGTTTTTCAGTTCCCGCACATTACCCGGCCAATCCCATTGAACAAAAACCTGCTCAGTTAAAGAACTGATACCCTTAATGCTCCGATTCATCTTTTCATTATAATAAGCGATAAAATGCTCCGCCAAAAGAAGAATATCCTCTGGTCGCTGTCGCAAAGGCGGAATTTCAATCTGGAGAACGCAAATGCGATAATACAAGTCCTCACGAATCCGCTTTTCTCTCAAAAGTTTTTCCAAAGGCTCGTTGGTAGCACAAATCAGCCTCACATTAAACGGAATATCTTTGCTGCCCCCGATTCGTCTCACTTTTTGTTCTTCAATTGCTTTCAAAAGTTTTGCCTGCATCCCTAAGTCGAGGGAATTGATTTCATCAAGAAACAGTGTGCCGCCGCTTGCCATTTCAAAAAGCCCTTCTCTGGACTCTGCCCCGGTAAAGCCGCCCTTTTCCGTTCCGAAAAACATACTTTCCAAAAGATGTGGGGGAATCGCTGCACAGTTTTGTGCAATGAAATTCTTGGCTCTTCTCTTTCCCTCTGAATGGATTGATTCAGCAATCATCTCTTTCCCGGTGCCTGTTTCCCCGTAAATCATCACCGGAGAATCGCTGTTGCTGACTTCTAAAATCAACGCCTTGATTTCTTCCATTTTTTTATTCTGCGTAATAATATCGTCTGTTACATACAGCTTCTGCTTAATATACTCCGAAGTCTTTAAATTCTGCAAATAGAGAAGCTGCGCCACATTAGCAGCGCCTACAATCAAGCCATTTTCCACAATCGGATAGGTACTGCCTCGAAGTACCATCAATGCTTCCACGTTAAGACCTGAGGCTCGTCTATGGACATTTTTCCCGTCTTAAGAGTCTGCAATACAGTGCTTGTCTCTTCAGATAATTCTTCATAAAAATCCGTCAGGTGTTCGCCTATAATCGACCTCTCCCACTCCGGAATGACAGAATTAGACATTCTTCCAAACCATGTGCTGTATTCCACAATCCCATTCTTATTGACAATTAGAATACCATCATATTTGGTGTTATCAATCTGCATAATTTGATTCAGTTTGTTAATAAGTCCGCCCATGAAGAAATCTTCTTTTTCAGCGATTTACGTACCTAACGTTGATATTAGTATACCATGAGTAGAAGCCTATTTCCAATAAGGAATTTTGCTGGATACTTATTCTTCCATCTCTAAATTCAGGCGCTGTAAAATATCTCTAATAATGCCTTCGTCCTGAATAAAATTGATATCAAAACATTTTGCTGTAGCTCCACGTTGCTAATTTCCTCAAATAAATAAGCATTGCTTGTAATAAATCGCCGCATTTCTACAAAGCACGTATAATACCAATGCTTGCCAGCATCGCCTCACAACGATTTTGCCTTTTAAATTACAATCATACGATTAGCACATCTTGACGAAGTTTCCAGTAGTTTTGGTTATATTTTCTCAAAAAAATTTTACATTTTTTTATAAAAACCAATTTGACCCATTATTTTTCAACGATAACTATTTCATATTTCCATAAAATTTCTAACCGTTTTTATCTTCTCCTACTGGACAAACCGCCCTGTCTATGGTAAAATTTAGAAAATCATGTAAAATTAAAGAAAGGACAAGATTGCAATGAAAAAGAAAGTATTTCGTTTAATTGGACTGCTTTTAATCGTTATGATGGCAACCACATCACTGTCCTTTGCCGCCACGTCCAAGCAGACTCCAATCACCAAGCCTACCGTCACCGTAAAGAACATAGACGACAATTACCTGAAAGTTTCATGGAGCAAACGCACCAAGGCAGTCAAATACAATGTTTACCGCGCCACGTCCAAGAGCGGCACTTATAAAAAAATCGCTACTACTACCAGAACCTACTACAACGACAAAACCGTTGATAATAACAAGACCTACTACTATAAGGTTAAAGCACTCGGTAAGTCTTCCAAATATAACAGCAAAATGAGCATCCCTAAGTCCGGCAAAATCAGTTTCGCTGGAGAAATCCGGGTATCGAAAGAATACTTTAACCTGACGCCGGAAAATCCGTCCTTTAAGATTTATGTCAAAGGAATTAATACTGAGGACGATTTAACCTTAGCTTATGACGATTACTATATCGAACTAGAAATTGAGGATGCCAATGACACAGGCTGGTATCCGATCACCGTAACCTGTCTGCTTGCGCCAGAGGATTATTATTCCGGAGAGGAAACAGAAATCGAACTCTACTTTGAAAAGCACGAACGTCTTTATAAGAAAATCGTTACTGTTTACTTCTTCGAAAATGAAGGCGAACTCGCCGCATAAACATATGAATGACAACATTAAAAGGGACCGGCTCAAGATGAGTCAGTCCCTTTCTATTACTTTAGCTGCGCAGAAATTCTAAAAGTGACGCAGGTTCTAATTTATAAACCAGCTTGCGTCCCTCTTTTTCGATAGCGATAGGTACACCAGAGTTGATCAAATCCATAACATATGAGTGCGCAGCAGATACCCCAACCCGCAAAAGTCCGGCAAGCTGGCTTTTACCTAAAGGCTCGTTGGAAAAGATTGCATTCTGTATCAAAAACCATAAAACATCAATGGTTCTTCTGCGCTCGTTTTCATTACATCCGTCATATTTTATTTTCAGCGCTTTCCTATATGCATTCAGCATATCTCTTCCCTCTTCCAGCTTCTCTATGAGCGAATCAATTGACCTTTCTACAACTTCAGAAAAATAGATGAGAAAATAGGTCAGTTCTCCTCTGTTCAGCCCATTGTTACAAATATCAAAAGCTTTATAATACTCGCTTTTGTTCTCCTTAATAGTGTAGGCAAGGCGAAGAGCAGTCAGCGTGTTGAACTCTTTTTTCAAAAGATAACTGCTCAGGAATCTGCTCAATCTTCCGTTTCCGTCATAAAATGGATGCACGTAGCCAATCATGTAATGCAAAATAGCAACCTTATGAAGGTTCAGAATGTCCTGCCGCTTAAAAAGCGCCAGCGTCTGATCTATATATTCGATGATTTTCTGTTCTGGATAGACGCCTTTGTGTTTTACCTGCTGCGTACCAGAGATAACTTCCGCCAAATCTTTTCTGAAAATCTCTCCGTCCGGCCAGTTTGGCTTCTCAATCTCAGCAAGAACAATTTCGTCATACAGATTCCGAACATCCTGACTCGTCTCCAGGGCAATTTCATAAGGTGCACTCCCATTCTCCAGGAACATGTATTTTTCAACGAGTCCGGCGAACCGTCCTTTCTTGGGTGCATGCTCATCTGTCTCCATGACGCTGATAATTTCTTTGCGCGTACTTCTTATTCCTTCGATATCGTTAGTAATGATAATTTCATCGATCAGGCAGTTTCTCTCGTAAAACTTATATGCGACCCCAGGAAGCACAGCGCAGAGCTTTTCAAGCTGCGCAAATTTTTTATAAAGGCGTGCCATCTGCAACGCAAATTCCGGGTGATTCACATAAAAGGCCTCATAGTCACCAATCTGAAAACCCAGAGAAATCGTATCCGCTCGATTTTTTCGTGCAGCAAATTCAGTCTCAAAAATATCTTTATTTTTATAATAAACCTTACTCAGAAGTTTATAACTCATAAAAATACGTCCTTTCAGATAGTTTTCACTATATTTTATCATCTAACTCTCAAAAAATCAATATTTTCGAGAGTTAATTTTATTATATGCGATTTTCCTGGAACATATTCTTCTTTTTAGACTTTTCGCTTACGCTTTCTGCACTCTCCCCAGCACCACATATACGCCAATGAGAATCACCACAGCGCCGCCAAGCACCAGATACATCGCAGGCTCTGTGACCTCGTGTCCGCAAAATTCAAGATTACTGTCAAAAGCGCCGCGCAAACCGTCCACCGCCTGAGAAGGCAGCACCTCCTCCATGGCTTCATAAGTGCCGCGCATCAGGTGGCTGTGCAAAAGCGCAGTGCCATAAGTGCCGGGCAGAAATGAAATAAATTTTTGAATGCCTTCTGAAAACTGAGAAACCGGCATATAGGCGCCACAAATAAATCCGTATCCTGCACTGACGATTGTGCCGACCGCAGACATCTGACCCTGCGTTGAAAGAAAGTGGTTAATCACTGACGAAAGCGCCGTGCCAAACATGGTCAACAGCACCACATCCAGACAAGTCAAAAGCACATCTTCCCCTGACAAATACCATCCCAAACTCCTCAGATAAACAAGGCACGCGCCCAGCGCCACAACGCATATGATCAGCGTAGAGATTGCCGTGGAAATATAATATCCCATAGCAAGAGTGCCGTGACCAACCGGCGCCATGGTCAAATCGATCCTTGCACCCGTCACCTTATCCTGTACCATCAGCATGTTAGCACAAAAAGCCACAGTCACACAGCAAACCGCTAGAAGGGAGGAAAAAAGCCAGCCGCCAACAAATCCCTCGACCAAACTGCTATCCAGCTCTGTAACTCCAGGAATATCAGCAACAGTCGCATCCAGACTATCCCGGTACACATTGCCCAAAAACGTTACAAATAGCACCAGCAAAATCAGCGGTGTAATCAGCGATGTGAAGAACATTCCCTTATCCTTAAAAAACAACTTTGTGTTTCGCCACACTAGCGCATTTAATCCCTTCATTTTTCTTCCCCTCCTTGTAGAGCCTTGCCCGTTACCGCAAGAAATACATCATCCATTTTTCCCTTCGTAATCTCATAATCCGTAAAAAGCTTCGGCTTCGCTACAATAAAACTCGTTGCCGCCGCTGTATCCGCAACCGTCAGCCGGCAGCCACCAGGTACTTTTTCATACGGCACACCAAAACCTGCTGCTTGCTCCTCTGAGATACCATACATGATAATAAAGTCACCTGTATAAGCGTTCTTCAGTGCAAGTGGCGTTCCCTCCGCAGCAATTTTTCCGCTGTCCAAAATCACCACATAATCCGCTTCTGCCGCCTCCTCCATGTAGTGGGTTGTCAGAAATACCGTCATGTTCTCTTTGCGGCGAAGTTCGCGCACCACATCCCAAAGAAGTCTTCTCGTCTGCGGATCAAGTCCTGTCGTCGGCTCATCCAGCACTAGGATGCCAGGCTTATGTAAAAGCGCCCTGGCGATATCAATGCGCCGTCTCTGACCGCCTGAAAGCTTTCCCACGGTTCTCTTCAGCAGATCTCCGAAATCCAGCAGCTCTGCAAGCTCTGCGAGTCTTTCCTCAAAGGCTTTTCCGCAAATACCGTAAAGCGCCGCCCGGCTTTTCAGATTGTCGCGCACAGAAAGCGCTTTATCCAGCACCGAATTCTGAAACACTACGCCCAGCTCCTGCTTTACATCATTCATACTTTCATCGGTATTTTTGCCATCGACAAGTACCGTTCCGGCATCTTTCGAAAGCTGACCGCAAATAATGGAAATAGTCGTGCTCTTGCCTGCACCGTTGACACCCAGAAAAGCGAACAACTCCCCCTCTTTCACGTGAAAGCTCAAATCCTGTACCGCCTTCACATCACCAAAGCTTTTGCTCAGATGTTTGATCTCAATGATATGCTTCATCTCTTTCCCTCGTTTCCTTTAATTCTTTATTGATTGCGTCCGCAATTTTTTGATCGCCCAAATAGGTCAGCCACCGTACCAAACCATCAATGACTAACACTGTGATAAAAAAGAGAACACCTCCAATCAAATTCTCATACATGTTAATGATTCTGCCCGCCGTCATCAAAACCGCTAAAAGCAAAATCGTATGTGCAATGGTGCGATTCTTCCATTGTTTCGTGCTCAGTTCTTCTCCGCTGTAGTAAACAGCGCCCGGCAGAATTGCAAAAATAGAAAAAATTCCGCAATGCCAAAGATAATCAACTTCCAGCATCATAACCGGCGGCGTATTAACAAATCTACAGAAAAACAAGGTCGCCGCCATGGTGCATGTATAACATATGAAAAACTGCAGCAGCATCATTCGCACTAATTCTCGCATATTCATATCTATCGTCCTCCTATAGTCCCATTTTCTTTTTCAAAGCATTGACATACTGCCTTGAAACGATAACCTTTTCGCCGTTCAGCAGTGTCACTTCAAACCGTCCCGAAAGGGACGGCTTAATAAAGTCAATTTTATCCCCATTGAGTACCATGGATTTGGATGTTCTCAAAAATTTAGTTTCAGCGCTCAGCTTTTCAAACTCATAAAGCCTTAATTTACTTTCAAAGACGCAGTCTTTACAATATAGAAAGGACTTTCCGTCCACAACTTCAAAATAGTACACCTCATCAAAAGAAAGGCGATGAATTTCCCCATTGCGATAAGCTGTAAGACCGGACTGTAAATTTTCTATCTGATGCACCAGTCTCTGCAAATCATCGCTGACCTCATAACATCGGAGGATAATTTCTTCTTCCTGCCCTTTTGCTATTTGTTCTACCCTGATTCTCACATTCCACCTCCTGCACCAATCCTATCACATCCCTAAAAAGAAGTAAACAACGCAGCAATAAGCTGTAGAAAATCCGCCGTAAGTGGTAATACGCTCATAAAATCGTACAGCTTTTCGACTTCTTTGTCGAAAACTATATTTTTTGGTAAAGTTTCAGATTTGCAAGTCGTAAATTCTTGACCTTTCTGAGTTTTCAAGTATAATAAAGAAAAGAAAATTAGGAGGTATATCATGACCGAACTTATCAATCGTCCCGAGTATTTAAATCAGCTCGTTGAGCATAGAGATGTAGATTTAGTCAAAATCATTACCGGTATCCGCAGATGTGGGAAGTCATCTTTGTTAGATCTGTTCCATCAATATTTATCTGATAACGGAGTTTCGGAAAGAAACATTATTCATATGAACTTAGAGTCTCTTCGCTATCGTAATCTTACTAACTATCTGGCATTCTACGACTATGTCAGTGAGCAGCTTCCAAAAGACGGAAAAACTTATCTGATATTCGATGAACTACAAGTCGTGGAGCATTGGGAAAAGGCTATCGAATCTTTTCGTCTCGACTTTGATGTGGATATCTATATCACCGGTTCCAATGCTTACCTGCTTTCCACAGAATTTTCAACACTGCTTTCCGGTAGATATGTAGAGATCCGTATGCTGCCTCTGTCATTTAAGGAGTTTCTGAATTTTTACGAGTTTGCTCCATCGGTCACTGTAGAAGAAAAGTTTCAAAGATACCTACAGTTCGGCGGCATGCCAATTCTACGGGAATATCAATTTAACGAAGCAAGAATCAATCAGGCGCTGGAAGGCATTTATTCCACTGTAGCACTACGAGATATTCTACAGCGTAATAATCAGGCAGATCATGGCATGCTTCAAAAGATTATGCTATTCCTTTGTTCCAATATCGGCAGCATCACTTCCCCCAATAATATCGGAAATATCCTATCCAACGAGGGCGATATTCAAAACAGTAAAAAGAAAAATATTGCAGGTAAAACAGTAGATAAATATATTTCCATGCTGCGTAACGCTTTCATCTTTTACTCCGTCGGAAGATATGATGTAAAAGGCAAACAACTGCTGAAAACATTGGAAAAGAATTACATTATTGATATGGGATTCCGCAATATGCTACTCGGCTACCGAGATGTGGATCGAGGTCACATTATCGAAAATATCGTATTTTTGGAACTGATTCGCCGCGACTACCGTGTATATATCGGCAAAGTCGGAGAAACAGAGGTCGATTTTGTCGCCGAAAAGCCGAATGACAAATTATATATCCAGGTGACGGAAAGTATGCAATCGCAGGTAACGCGTGAACGGGAACTCCGGCCGCTGCGCATGATTCCCGACAACTACGAGAAAATCGTATTATCAATGGATAGAAGTTATATCAACTCTTACGACGGCATCAAGTCCTTATATTTAATCGATTGGCTGCTATCCTAATTCCGGTGACGTAAAAGCCCCTATGAGCAGCAAACACTGCCACTCATAGGGGGCTTTTGTAATTTCACTAAGATTCTTCTGCAAATCTTTTCACAAGGCGCAAAATCAATTCTACACACATCTCCATTTCCTGTACATTGGCAAACTCTGTGACTGCTCAGTATTACAGCAAATACATAAGCCAGCACGTAGTTACCCTCACCCCAGCAATTGCAAGCCATTACCCCATGATAGGGAATCAAAAACAGAATAAGGCTGCTTCTCAGGTTGTCGATATAGCGTATTCTCTCCATAAAACCTCACCGGTACGCAAAACTACATCTTAATCTTCCTGCAAATATTATCCAGCTTCTCCTCTACTTTCTGCACATCTCCCTGGGAACACAGCAAAATCAGTTTATCGCCGCCTCGCAGCACGGTGCTGCCGCTGGGCACAATTTCCTTATTCTCACGCTCCACAGAAACCACGAGACAGCCCGGCGGCAGCAGCATTTTTTCGATTTTTTCGCCGTCCATACGGCTGCCGATATAAACCTGCGCTTCCATCAGCACCTTGTGTCCGCGGGTTTCCTCTGTCGTACCATAGGATGCGCGCTTTGCCAGCATACGGGAAAGTAGCTGATCATAAATAGGTTTTCCGTGGAGCAAATCCGCAGCAATATAAGCAGCCAGCGCCACTGTCGCAACAGAAAGGAAATTTTTAAAGTCACCTGACATCTCCGTAATCAGAATGATACCGGTAACCGGCGCACGCACAATTGCAGAAAACAGTCCCGCCATGCCCAGGATTACAAAATTGGCAAGGTAAATATCCTCGAATCCGAAAATATTTCCGGCTCCCACTGTAAAGAGCCCGCCACTGATTGCGCCCAGTACCAAAAGAGGCAGAAATATACCGCCCGGCACGCCGGAGCCGAAGCTCATCATGGAAAAACAGAATTTCAGTATCAAAAGCACCGCCAGCATAGACAGTCCAAAGTTTCCGGCAGCAACTTCCGTTACCAGCCCATGACCGCTACCAAGGGCGTAAGGAAAAAATGCCGCCAGTCCTATAACGCAGACGAAAGGCACTGCAATGCGCATAGAGCGCCGCGGCAATCTGTCATAAGCATCCTGCACCTTTGCAGTGACCCAGTTATAAAATACGCCGAAGACGCCCAGCGCAATCCCCAGAAGAATAATCATCCAGTACCGGGACAGCGGCAGTTTTCCCTCTACAGACAAGCCGAATACCGGGCTAAGCCCAAAGATATAGGAAGAAACAAAATCGCTGGCAATGGACGCCGCCATGGTGGACAGCAGTATTTCCGTGGAAAAATTTTTATGCAGTTCTTCCAGAGAAAAGACCACGCCGGCAAGAGGTGCACCGAAAGCGCCGGCAAGACCTGCACCAGCGCCGCAGGTCATGAGCATTTTCTCCTCGGTGCGAAGTCTGCCCGACAGACGTGAAAAGCCCTTTCCAACCATAGCCCCCAGCTGAATGCTGGGGCCTTCACGACCGAGAGAAAGTCCTGCACCGATGGCACAAACACCGCCGATAAACTTGGCACAGATGACTTGCCACCAGTTTTGTTCCATCTGTCCCAGCAGCTCCCCTTTGACCTGGGGAATGCCGGAACCTGTGCACAGAGGCACCTTGCGGCTTGCGTACCAAACCACTATATAAGCGCAGATCAGCGCTGCCAATGCGCAAATAAGGCTGCTCACCCCACCAGTTTTCACTGCAAGAAGAACAGAGCCTCTGAGAGACTCTGCCTGTTCAAGACCCATGCGGAAAGAAGATACCAATAGCCCGGTCAAAAGACCGACCCCAATCCCCTCTACAATGAGCCTGTATTTTGAAGTTTCAAATCGTTCTAACGTAATTTTCGTCTTGTTCTTCATCTTAATTCGTATATAAGTTAGTGGTAACGTATTCCGGGTCGCAGGTTACATCAATGCCCAGAGCGCGCAGTGTCTGCTCGTCACGGTCACTCAAAATCGCAGTGCAGTGGGCACGGCAGCCTTTCAAAAGCGGCAGCTTGCTGACTGCAACGGATGCAAATGGATTCTGTGTGCCGGATACGGTCAATGCCATGAGAACCTCTTCGCAGTTCAGGCTTGTCCTGTCGTAATCCAGAATATCTGTCTTCAGCTTCTGGGTGGTTTCCAGCACCTGCGGTGTGATAATCAGCATGTCATCGGCAAGACCGGATAATTTCTTGATAGCGTTGAGGATTGCCGCCGCTGCTGCGACCATACGGCGGGAGCTTCTTCCCGTCACAATGGTGCCGTCCGGCATTTCGATTGCCATAACGACCACATTTTCGTAGCGCTTGTCGCAGTTTCTCTTTTTCTCAGCGTAATCTCTGGCAGGCTGCACCACCTTACGGTCGGACACGTCTTTGCCCACTTCTTTCATCAAAAGCTTCGCCCGTTCCAGGCAGCCCTCAGAAATAATCCCTTTCTTGTAATCAACCTCTGCCAAAAGATATCTTCTGATGATTTCCTGACAAGCGGCTTCACGACAGACTTCATCATCATTGATGACAAAACCGATTCTATTTACACCCATATCGGTCGGAGATTTATACTCGGCTTCCTCGCCTGTAATCTTTTCGATGATTCGCTTTACAACCGGAAAGACCTCTAAATCGCGGTTATAGTTGACTGCCGTTTCTCCATAGGCTTCCAAATGGAAAGAGTCAATCATGTTAACGTCCTTTAAATCCACTGTTGCTGCCTCGTAAGCAATATTTAGAGGATGCTTCAGCGGCAGATTCCAAATCGGAAAGGTTTCAAACTTAGCATATCTCGCCTTAGTTCCTCTGATAAAATCGTGATAAAGCTGGGAAAGACTGGTCGCCAGCTTACCGCTGCCGCCTCCAGGTCCTGTAATCACAACCAGCGGTTTGGACACCTCAATATATGGATTTGCACCGTAGCCCTCCGGGCTTACGATGGTGTCCACATCGGTCGGATATCCTTTTGTGAATCTGTGTTTGTAGGTTTTGATATTGCGGCGTTCCAGTTTGTTAATGAACGTATTGACAGCCGGCGCATCCTCGTATCTGGTTACAACGACGCTATTGATGGCAAGATCGTACTTTCTGAAGGTGTCGATGAGACGCAGAACCTCCAGGTCATATGTAATACCGAAATCCTGACGAGTCTTGCTGGTCATAATATCGCCTGCATAAATGCAGATAATAATCTCCGCCTGATCTTTCATATGCTGCAGAAGCTTAATCTTCGCATTTTCATCAAATCCCGGCAGCACGCGCATCGCATGCTTATCGTGAACCAGCTTGCCGCCGAACTCCAAATAAAGCCTTTCTGCATTACCGTGATTAATTCGCTCTAAAATATACTTCGACTGCTCTTCAATGTACTTTTCTGGATCAAAACCTTTTTTTAACATGAATTCCTCCGTTCTTTATCTATTTGTGTTACTTTATGAAAATTTTATATTGACAACTGCACTGCCCAAAGCACGGTTGTAACTATCATCGCAGCGATGATGAGCACCACCAGCACCTGTGCGATTCGTCTTCTTTTCTTATCCATCTTGTAAATCCCCTTTCCTGCTGTTTCACTGAGTTACTTCGATTTTCAGTTTGTTGCGCCCTTCCGCAATACCTCCAAGATTCACCTGATAGTCAATGCAGATATCTCCGAATCCGTCTTCCGACAGGTTATTTTCAACCTCATTGGTCAAAAGCTCCATCTCCAAATTTCCATAAGGCGTGTGATAACTGCTGCTAAAGCGCTTTCCTTTTTCAAATACCAGTTCCGTGCCAGCCCCTGCGCCGCTGCCAATTCTGCGCATACGAATGCAGTCATCGGTCAGCTTCAGGGTCGTCTTGCAACCCGGAAAGCCGGAAAATTCGCTCTCGTCATACATCAAATATCTTGCGCCGTCGCGCTCGTACAGTTTCCCCTCAGTAATGAACTCCATGCGGTCTTCGTCATTCTCAGAGAACTGTCTGCCTGTTATTTTTAGCATAATATCTCTCATAACCAAACTCCACAATCCTTTCAATCAATTCTGTAAATCCGACGCCCATTTCTTCCCACATCTTCGGAAACATGCTGTATTTGGTAAAGCCGGGTATCGTGTTAATCTCGTTTATGTAAACTTCTCCAGTTTTTTTATCTACAAAGAAATCAATTCTGGAAAATCCGCTGCAGTCACAAGCCCTATAAGCTTCCTTCGCCAGAGTACGGATTTTCTCGTAGGTCAGTTTAGGAAGCTGCGCCGGAATGGAAATCTCCGTACCCGAATCATCGGTGTACTTTGCGGTATAGTCATAAAAATCAAGCTTTGCAACGATTTCTCCCACTGCGGCAACCTGCGGCTTGTGATTTCCGATAACACCGGTTTCTACCTCTCTGCAGTCGATCCCCTCTTCAATAATAATACGCCTGTCATATTTTGCAGCAAGGAGAAGCGCCTGCCTCAGCTCATCTGCATTTCTTACCTTGGAAATGCCCACGCTGGAACCCATATTGGAAGGCTTGACAAACATGACATACGGCAATTCTGCTTCAATGTCCGCTATGATTTCCTCCATGTGTTCTGCAAGGTCTTCGCTGTACACCAGCTTGTATCTGCTGGTCGGAAGCCCTGCCTCTTCAAAGATTTTCTTTGCGGAAACTTTATCCATACACAGCGCCGATGCCAGCACCCCGCAGCCGGCATAAGGCATATCCAGCATTTCAAAGAGTCCCTGAATCGTGCCGTCCTCGCCGTAAGGTCCATGAAGCACCGGAAAGATAAAGTCTGCAAGGTCCTTTAGCTGAGATACTGTAATGTCCTCAGCTGTTTCCTCCCATGCTCCGGAAGGAATCTCCGAAAGCTCACCCAGGTACAGCTTCCACTGACCTTCTCTCGTAATTCCAATCATGACCACCTGATACTTATTTCTGTCGATGGCTTCGATGACTGAAGCTGCGGACAGCAGTGATACCTCGTGCTCGCCTGAACGGCCGCCAAAGATGACTCCTATTCTTTTCATAATAATCCCCCTACCTTACATTTGCTCATAAATACGCTCAAGATGCGCTTTGTCAAAGAAATATTTCTTCTCGCAGAACTGGCACACAAGCTCAGCCTGCCCGTCTTCATCGATAATCTCACGCAAATCCTTTCTGCCGATGGTCATAAGGATCTGTTCCAGCCTTTCTTCACTGCAGTCACACTCCCACCTGATTTCTCTGGTTTCTGTCTTGTCTGGCATAAGTTCTTCCGGCATATCTTTAAAAATCTCCTCCAGCAAGTCAAGTACAATACCTTCTTCGGTTTTTCCGGCGGAGCGAACCATGACTTTCTCAATGCTGGTTGTCATCGGCGGCATTTTACCAATCATGTCTTCCAGCGCTGTCACCGATTCCTCCAAAGCACCCGGCAGCATCTTGATAATCATACCGCCAGCGCAGAGCACCTTTCGCTCTCTGGAAATTTTAACCCCCAGCGCTACGGAAGCGTTCTGCTGCTCGGAAATATAGTGGTAGGCAGTCAGGTCATCTGCGATTTCACCGGAAACCAAAGCGATCGTTCCTACATATGGCTCCTTCATGCCCAAGTCTTTAATCACTGTCAGATCTCCAACACCAAGGCTTGCGCCTACATCCAGATGTCCGTCTGCGCGAAGAGGCAGCTCTACATCGGGATTAGAGATATACCCCTTAACTCTGCCGTCTCCATAGGCAGTTGCCAAAATCTGTCTGGCAGGTCCGTCTCCTTTAAACTGTACCGTCAGCTTATTTTCTTCGTTCTTAAGATCCAGGCTCATCAGTCCCGCACCGGTAAGAACTCTACCCAGCGCCGCTGTAGCAAGGGGCGTGGTATTATGGATTTTTCGGGCTTCTTCTACCATGTCGGTGGTGATAGTCAGGCTGACACTGTAAGAGCCGCTTTTGTCGATTGCTGTAATTACTTTGCTCATATTCTATGTTTAACCTCTCGTTTATTAATTCACACATTCAATCATATATTTTATCATACTCTTGACAATTTTAACACAAAAAAACCACATTTTTCAGCTATAATTTGGGTATATTAAGAGAAAAAGATTTTTTACATCAGAAAGGCAGGAATTCAAATGGATAACTGGGATAACAACAATGAACATAGAGAACCAAACTTCGTCATGGTAGGCGACTGTTCACCTAAGACTGAAACTGATTATTCGCCTGAGCCAGAGCCTGTACAGAAGCCCCTGTACGATCAGCCGCAGAGCGAGTATGCAGGACAGACGGGTTATACTTACTATCAACAAACACCGCCTGCCCCTCCGAAAAAGAAAAAAAAGGATCCAAAATACATTACCCGCAGGGCTTTTGTCATCACGCTAATCTGCTGCATGCTAGCAACCTCAGGTCTGACCATTGGCGGCTATACACTTCTGGCTGACTCCGGACTGGTAAGCGGCGGCGGAAAAACCGTATCTGCAACCAACTACACGCTGGCAAAAGCTACTGGAAGTGAGAAGTCCGTACAGGAAATCATTGCCCAGAACGAAAACGCAGTAGTTGAAATCAGAACAGAATCCGTCGCTATGGATAACTGGCTGCAAAACTACGTAACCCAAGGTGCAGGCAGTGGCGTCATCGTAGATACCAAAGGCTACATCCTAACCTGCAACCACGTTATCGACGGCGCTTCCAAAATTACGGTCACATTGAAAGACGGTACAGAACTGGATGCAAAAGTAGTCGGTAGCGATGCACAGAACGATATCGCAGTGTTGAAAGTCAATGCAAAGAATCTGACCGCTGCTTCTTACGGAGACAGTTCCCAGCTGTCGGTAGGTGATATGGTTGTGGCTATCGGAAATCCTCTGGGTCAGCTGGGAGGAAGCGCTTCCAGCGGTATCATCAGTGCACTGGACAGAACGATCACCGTAGAGGGCAGAGAAATGACCCTGCTGCAGACCGATACTTCCATCAATCCGGGCAACTCCGGCGGCGGACTCTTCGACCAGTATGGCAACTTAATCGGTATTGTCGTAGCTAAATCTTCCGGCTCCGATGTAGAAGGTCTGGGCTTTGCCATCCCAATCGCAAAAGCTGCTGAAATCGCCAAAGACCTCATCGAAAACGGTCACGTTACCAATCGTGCAGCAATCGGCATCTCCGTTCTGGATGCTTCCAGTGCAGAAGTTGCAATGCAGTATGGTCTGCGCATGACAGGTGTTTACATTCAGGAAGTCACCGGCAGCGAAGCACAGAAGGCCGGATTTAAAGCAGGCGACATGATTTACTACGTAGAGGACACCAAGATTGAAAATCAGGCAACTTTGGTCAGCGCACTGAACAAACACAAGCCTGGCGATAAAATCAAGGTCACCGTCATTCGTGACAACCAGACCGTTGAAATCACTACTACCCTGATAGAAGCAACTGAATAAACGTTTCATCTATATTGATGCACCGCTGTCAAAATTGTCAGCGGTGCTTTTCTTGCTGCAGTCATGGTTGCGGCTGCAGCTTAACCCAAATAAGGTTTTTTTCAAAAAAATGTATAAGCGATTCTCTAAATCTTAACCGAAAATCAAAAAATCGACAAAAAATGTATACGAACATCGGACTGCGATCGGGCTGCAGCCGACTGGCAGACCAATTTAAGTATAAAACTTGCATTTTACGTATTTTTTTAGAGTTTTTGCTGACATCTTGCACAATATGCAAGCCAAAACAGATTGCTGACCAGACCTTAGGCAGACCTAGACCAAATAGGTTATACATTTTTTTGAAAAAATCCCCATTTAGGTTAAGTTCCACTCCGTTTTCGCCGCATTCACGCTCGCTGTATGCCCTTGACAAACATACCGTTGGTATGTTATCTTTATATACATACCAACGGTATGTTTCATTTTCATACACGTACACCATACAAAAAGGAGGCTGCTATCATGAGCAGAAATAAACACCCTGAGGAAACAGTTCAAAAAATCCTGGACGCATCCACTCGGCTATTTATGGAAAGAGGATACGAAAACACCTCGATTCAGGATATCATCAATGAACTGAAAGGGCTCAGCAAGGGCGCTATCTATCACCACTTTGCATCAAAGGAGGATATTCTGGTTGCAGTGATCGACCGCCTAACATGTGACTCCAACAAAATGCTGGATGAAATCCGTGACCGCACAGATCTCAGCGGCAAAGATAAACTGAAAACTATTTTTAAATCGTCCATCTGCCGTCCGGTGCAAAACGATATTTTTAGAATTGCGCCGGATTTTAAGAAAAATCATAAACTCCTGTTTCTGCTAATCGATGATACGATTAACACGGTTGCACCCGATTACATTCTCCCCATTATCCAGCAGGGGATTTCTGACGGCACCATCAAGACAAGCTATCCTGCCCAGCTTGCTGAGTTGATTATTCTTGCTGCCAACGTTTGGACGAATCCAATGATATTTAACAACACCCCAGAGGAAACATGCAACAAATTTATGATTCTCAATCAAATGCTGCAGGGCTTCGGGCTGGATATTCTGGACGATGACATGCTGCAGCGTCTCCATGAACTAGCTACAATTTATAGCGATAGCAAGAAAGGATAAATTCACATGAGCAATACACTATTTACCAGGGATTTCACGCTGGTTATAACTGGACAGATTATTTCACTATTCGGTAACGCTATTATTAGATTTGCGCTACCTTTATACCTTCTGAATCAGACCGGATCTTCTGCGCTGTTTGGAACAGTAACAGCTCTTGCTTTTATTCCGTCCATTCTGCTTTCTCCTGTTGGAGGTATCATTGCTGACAGAATCAATAAGCGTACCATTATGGTAGTGCTGGACTTTTTCACGGCATTGATTATCGCAGCATTTGCGCTGCTTCTTAGTTCTGTGGATTTTGTCACACTGATTACAGTCACTTTAATGCTGCTGTACGGCATTGCCAGTGCATATCAGCCATCGGTATCCGCAAGCATTCCTGCGCTGGTAAAGCCGGATTACTATGTGCAGGCTAACTCTGTCATCAACACGATCAATTCCTTTTCTTCCCTAATCGGACCGATACTTGGCGGCATTCTCTACAGCTTTTACGGACTAATGCCGCTGCTTTGGATTTCCACTGCGTGTTTCTTCCTGTCAGCAGTAATGGAAATCTTTATTCACATGCCTCATACCAAACAGTCTGCTGGCGGCAGCATATGGCATATCGTAAAATGTGACTTTGGTGAAAGCTTTCACTTCATTCGCAGGGATAAGCCGATTATTATAAAAGTTCTGTTGGTAATCTGCGGAATCAACCTATTTTTGTCCGCTATGATTGTAGTTGCCACGCCATATCTGATTACGGAGGTGCTGGACTTTGAACCGGCGCTGGGCAACAGACTCTTCGGTTTTTCAGAAGGCGCTTTTGCGCTGGGCGGACTTGCAGGAGGTATCAGCGCAGGACTTTTTGCCAAAAAGCTTACACTGTCCAAAGCAGGCAATTTCCTGATTGCTTCTTCCCTTATGATTTATCCTATGGCATTTGGACTTATGTTAATCTCCTCACCATGGATTAATTACTTCATCATCACTGGCTGCTTCTTCTGCCTCATGATTTTTTCGACCCTGTTTTCCGTGCAGATGCTCGCCTTTGTGCAAGGGGAAACTCCACAACATTTAATCGGCAAAGTGCTTTCTGTCATTATGACCCTCTGCACCTGTGCACAGCCTTTGGGCACTTCCCTTTATGGACTGTTCTTTGACTTCTGCAGCGGTCGGGAGTACATTGTCATATTCTTTGCCGCCACGGTGTCTCTGCTGATTGCAATTTCTACAAGAAAAATCTTCAAAGGGCTCAGCAAAGACGCCTGAACTGTTGCCTGCAAGCCAGTTTTGATTTACTTACCGGCAAAGGCGTGTTATAATTATTTTGGTTATACCAATACCAAATCAAATTGAAATGGCACACGCAATTTCCAGTCAGGAGACCTTTATGGAATTTAAAAAAATCGCATCACCTTCGTTAAAGGAACTTTTCATAGAACAGCTGGAACACATGATTCTTTCCGGTAGTCTCTCCATCGGAGAGAAACTTCCTTCCGAGCGTCAGCTTGCAGAAACCATGCAGGTGAGTCGCGGCGTAGTCAACAGCGGTCTTGCCGAACTGGAAAAGAAGGGTTTTCTGGAAGTTCACCCTCGAAGCGGCACTTATGTCTCTGACTATCGCAACAAAGGTACGCTGGAAACTCTAATCTCCATCATGAACTATAACGGCGGAAAACTGCGTCGTGATGAAGTCCGCTCTATTCTGGAAGTCCGCATCGCGCTGGATACGTTGGCTGTTAACCTGTGCATCGACCGAATCACCGAGGAAGAAATTCTGCAGCTTCACAATCACGTAGAAAAAATTCGCACCGCCTCCTCCATAGAAGAAGCAGTGAATGGCGCTTATGCCTTTCAGAATGCCCTTGCGTTTTTCTCAGGGAACACCTTGATTCCGTTGATATTTCATTCCTTTCGGGCACCGGTTTCCACCATGTGGGAGCGTTTTTGCATGCTCTACGGTATCCATGCCCTTTATGAAAACAACTTCGGTCTTTGGGAACACATCAAGAATCGCGACAAAGAAGGCGCTGTCGCCTGGATTAATACTTCCATCGGCGAAAGCATCCACGGAAGCAGAGAAATTTACTTTGAATAACTGCAATAGAGCTGTCTCAAAATGAAATGAGACAGCTTTTTTTCGACTTTCGACCAACGCGCCCGCTTGAAACAGTTAGTCTGGCAGGTTCGTGTACGGGAGTAAGATTAACAGCAAGAGAATGAAGACATGCCGTACCTGTGATTTGCCCCGTGCCACGTTTGGGATTGATTTCTGTATACATGGCGGAGACCTGTGAAAAAGCGCCACATATAAAAGTGTTTTAAGAAAAAATGGCGGCTGCAGAAAGAAATACCGACAGAAAGTCGGAGAAACTTTAGCATCCTACAGTAAAATATCAAAAAAGTGGGTATCAGGCAGCAGGCGCGCGCCAGCTTTTTAGAAAATGAATCCAAATATGGCGTTTGGCAGATGGCTGGCGCCATGTATACAAAAAAACGCTTTGAATATGGCGTTTTCCAGGAGGTGAGCGCCAGATATCCAAAAAAATCTTGAGATTATGGCGCGCCGTTTTCTCAGCAGCATAAGCTGCCGCATACCTATCATAAAATCAAATAGAATGTCAAAAAAACTGCTATGCAGTCAGATGAACTTTTTGCATAGCAGTTTTCCTTATGAGCTTACGCCTGTTTCCACGTCGCTACTTCATCTCTCAGCCACTGGCACCATGCTTCCACGCCTTCCCCTGTCTTTGCAGAAACCGGGAAGATTTTCAAATCAGGGTTTCTCATGTGCGCATACTCCTCCACCTTCTCCATGTCGAAGTCAAAGTACGGCAGCACATCTGTTTTATTGATGATGAGCACGTCACAGACCCGAAAAATCAGCGGATACTTCAGCGGCTTATCGTGACCCTCAGGAACAGAGAGAATCATAGCGTTCTTTACCGCTCCGGTGTCAAATTCTGCAGGGCATACCAGATTTCCTACATTTTCCAGAATCACCAGATCAAGTTCGCCCGTTTCCAGCTCACGCAGTCCCTGCCGAGTCATATCTGCGTCCAAATGGCACATGCCTCCTGTGTGCAGCTGAATAGACTTTACACCGGTCTCTGCAATGGCAGCAGCATCCACATCAGAATCAATGTCGGCTTCCATGACGCCTATCGCCATCCCACTTTGCAGTGCTTTGACAGTCTGCTTCAGCAGGGTAGTCTTTCCTGCTCCCGGCGAAGACATCAGGTTCAGCAGAAAAGTCCCCTGCGCCTTCAGTTCCTCTCGCAGCGTCTTAGCATCAGCATCATTACTGGCAAAAACACTTTCCTTTACTTCTATCACCTTATACTTATCCATATTTTCACCTATTTGATCACAGCTCTTGCAGCCGCATCCTTGTAATATTTAAAGTCAGTGAAGACTTCGCCCTTATACGGATTGGTCTTTGTCCTCATGGATTTTCTCACGATGTAAAGCAGTGCAATAATATTGGTAATCAATGCCAGCGCACTGACAACGGTCATTGCTGTCGGGTCTGCATTGACTGCATTTCCTGCCATGATACCGTTCATCGTTCCGTCAGCATACTGGGTTGAGATGGTCGCCCACGCAAATCTGCTGCTTCCGTCTGCAAAAGTCTCCTGGAACAATGGGAATACCTGTGCAAACATGCACCAAATACAGAGAGTATTTGCACGGTTCATAATCCAGCCGCCTTTGTTCCACAGAAGCGCTGCGATGGTCGGTGCCAGCAGCAGTGCCACGCCGCAGAACCAGGAATGGGTCGGCAAACAGTTGTAGGTATAAGCAAAATTCCAGATATCGTACACGATGATATACACCCAAATCATATCAGGCCAAATCATATCCTTTCCATCTTTGGAAGAATAAACTGCCCACCAGCCGGTCATACAGAAGATGTTCAGAATACCTGCAATACCGTTCATCACATTGTGCCAGCCTCCATAAAGCCATACGCCCTCAGAAGACAACCACCAGGAGCCCCATCCGTTGATAGCGGACTCAAAATCGCTGGCCACGGCGATCAGAATATTGATGGCTACGATGGCAAATGGAAAAGCCTTGAACCAGTGCTTTTTACCAATTCCCCATTCATATTTAATCATCATAAATCCGATACAGCCTGCCAAAGATGCGTATAACTTCGCGTAGTGGAACCAGCCGTTCATATACAGATAAGTCTGGTTATTCAGCGCCCACTCAGCACCTGAACCCGCTGCTACAGCGATAACTACAAAGTATACCGTCAGCGCTGCTGGTAATACGCCGAACATCAGAAGACCTCCAGTCTTGGTTCTTCTGGCAAATTCATTGAGCAAAATCAGTCCAACAAGAACCGCAAGCATTGCAATCCATTTCGCTGCCGCGCCTGCTCCATAAACATGAAATAACATAAACAATCAACTCCTTTTCTTCTTTCTTAAATTAGCCTAACAGCCTTCTATCTCTTTAATCATGACTTGATTTCCCTGCAGCAGCCAGGTTTTCTCGCTGCCGCAATGGGGACAAATTTTCCCGTACTCCACTGTGCCATAGGTTTTCTCACAGTTTTCGCAGTAGGTCACCGCAGGAATCTCCTCAATCAAAAGCTCCGCTTCCCGAGTCAGGTCATTTTTGTCTGCCGCCCATCTCCAGCAGTCGGTCAGATAGTGAGGTATCACCGAAGATACCTCCCCCAGCTCCACCGTAACAGAAGCAACCTTCGTCAGTCCGTTTTCTTCTGCTGTTTTCTCCACGCCTTTGATGATGTGAAATACAATCCCAAGCTCGTGCATTTTACTTCTTCCCCTTTTTTGAGAACTTCACTTTAATCGCCTGCTTTGCACCATATGGCAAAATGTATTTCAACTTGTCTTCGCTTGGCACCATTTTGCTGGCCTCTGGGAAGTCACGGTACAGATGGATTGCATCAAATTCGCATTTGGTTGTACAAACGCCGCAGCCAATACACTTATTCTCATCCACGACAGATGCGCCACAGCCTAAACATCTCGCCGTCTCGACTTTCACCTGTTCTTCTGTCAGCGGCAGAGAAGGGTCGCGGAAAGACCTCTTGTGATTCACTACAGAATCTCTGCCGGGAACCTGACGACTGGAATTGTCGTAGCTTTCTATGTAAATATTTTCCTTATCCAGCTCTATGAACTGGCGGCGATTTCTGCCAATGGTCATGCTGGAATGAGGCTGTACGAAACGATGAATAGAGATAGCGCCTTCCTTTCCAGCTGCGATAGCGTCAATGGCAAATTTCGGTCCGGTATAAACGTCTCCTCCTACAAAGATATCCGGCTCTGCAGTCTGATAGGTCAGGCTGTCTGCCACAGCCGCCTGCCCTCTTCCCAGTTCCACTTTGCTGTCTTTCAGCAGGTCGCCCCACTGAATACTCTGACCGATACTCATGAAAATCCGGCTGCACGGCACTGTGATGGTTTCATTTTCATCGTAAACCGGCGCAAAACGTTTTTCCTCATCAAAGACAGACAGGCACTTTTTCAGGACAATGCCGGTGACTTTTCCATTTTCTGTGAGAATCTCCTTCGGACCCCATCCGCAGCTAATCGTTACATCTTCTTCCTCTGCTTCTGCGATTTCCTCTTCTGACGCCGGCATGATATCCCGACTTTCCAGACAGTACATGGAAACTTCTGATGCGCCGCATCTGCCGGCGGTTCTTGCTGCGTCGATGGCAACATTGCCGCCGCCGATGACTACCGCTTTGCCGTCAACGTTATAGGACGAATCCTCACTGACGATTCGCAGCAAATCTACCGCAGTCATAACGCCCTCTGCATCCTCTCCGGGCACACCTGCCAGCCTGCCGCCCTGACAGCCTATTGCAATATAGAATGCCTTATAGCCTTCTTTTCTCAAATCTTCTATGGTGATATCTCTTCCTACCTCCACACCGGTACGAATTTCAACGCCCATAGCCTCGATAATATCAATTTCCGCCTGAACCACGTCTTTCTCCAGCTTAAACGAAGGAATTCCGTATACCAGCATGCCGCCGGCCTTTGGATTCTTTTCAAAGATGGTCGGTGCATAACCTTTTTCTGCCAGATAAAACGCACAGGAAAGACCTGCCGGACCTCCGCCGATGATGGCGATTTTTTCCGGGAAAAAGCCTTTCAGGGCAGGCACTACTTTCTTCGGAATAAACCTGGTCTCTGCTCTCAGGTCTTGCTCTGCGATGAATCTCTTTACTTCATCGATAGCAATCGCCTCATCAATGCTGCCTCTGGTACAGGCATCTTCACACCGCCTGTTGCAAATACGACCGCAAATAGCTGGAAGAGGATTTTCTTTCTTAATCAGCGCTAATGCTTCGGTGTATCTGCCCTGCGCCGCCATTTTCAAATATCCCTGCACTGCGATATGTGCAGGACAAGCCGTCTTGCAAGGTGCTGTTCCCGTATCGTAGCAGTTGATTCTGTTGTTGTCCCTGTAATCTTCGTCCCACATGTGCGGTCCCCAAGGCTGCTGGCTTGGAAGCGGAATCTTTGGATATTCCACTTTGCTTCCGTCTTTCTGACAAAGCTTCTGCCCCAGCTTTACAGCACCCGCCGGGCAATACTCCACACATCTGCCACAGGCCACGCAGTTGTCTGTTTTGACACGAGCGCGGTATGCAGAAGCCGACATATTCGGTGTATTGAACAGCTGCGACGTCCTAAGGGCATAGCAAACGTTAACATTGCAGTTACAGATTGCAAAAATTTTGTCTTCACCATCAATATTAGTAATCTGATGGACAAAGCCGTTTTCTTCAGCCTGTCTGAAGATATCCAGCGCCTCTTCTTTGGTTACATATCTGCCGCCTTTGTTGGTTTCTACTACATAATCAGCCATATCTCCCATGGCCACGCACCAACCTTCCGGATCATCAGCACAGCCTTCGTCATAGGTCTGTCTGGAATATCTGCAGGAACAAGGGCTTGCCGCATATTTACCTTCATACTTATCCAGCCAATAGGAAATATGCTCTAAAGATATAGATTCGTTCTCCATTTCTATGGCTTTTTCTACAGGAATGACATGCATGCCGATGCCTGCTCCTCCCGGCGGCACCATAGGCGTAATCTTCTCCAAAGGCAGCCTGCTCATTCTCTCAAAAAATCTTCCGACCTCTGGATGTGCCTGCAGCATCTGAAGGTTCATATTGCTGAACTCTGCATTGCCCGGCACGAACATCGGCAGCACATACTGCTTCACATGCTCCGGATTTTCCCAGTTATATTCCAGCACTCCGTTTACAGCCATCTGCTCCAGCAATTCTTCCAGATGGTCTCTATCCATTTTGGTAAGCTCCACCATCTGATCCAGCGTTTTCGGCTTTCGCACGCCCATTTTCAGCGCTACCTCTGCCATTTCGTCGGTGCACATCGCCGCCAGTCCCCAATATTCTGGGTCGTATTTTGTAATCTTCTTGATGCCCAATTTCTGAGGAACACGATCTGTAATCATTTTCGCCAGCTTGACAATTGGCTCCCGCTCAACTTCGTTCTCTATGTACTCCGGTACATATCCCGCCAAATGATCTGCCATAGGAAATCTCCTTTCTGTTCTTTCTCCCTGCGCAAACTTGTTTTTCGTTCAACCTCATCTGGTCATACCAGATTTCGTTATTTGTTTAACATTATAAATTTATATGTCGAATTTGTCAAGAAATTACGCTATTCTAGTCGATTTTTTCAGATTGGCATCTGGTCGAACCACTACCTGCGAGCACACGACAAACCCATGAAAAGTTGCGAACATTAAAGTTTAGTACCTAATCCGTATTTTTACAAAAAAGGTATCAAAAATTAGGAGTTACTTTATACTAACTAAAAGGTTTTACGAAATAGAAATGAAATTCTTCGTTCTTTTTTGTTTTCTAAGGGTCTATTTTCATACAAGTCTTCCATTATACAAAAGTTTATTCCTTGTTTTCCATATAATGGATAAAACGTTTTGGATATTTTAGTACCTTTTTTGCCAAATACTCTTAAAAGTACTAATGATGTGTTTCATGGGTTTGCCGTGCCTGCAAGCAGTCTGTGTCTTGCCAATTTTCCCCCAATATGGTAAAGTGAAAACAAGACTTACAAAATGGGAAAAGGAGAGATTGCTATGAACGAACACATTCTCGTTGTAGACGACGAAAAGGAGATTGCCGACTTAATCGAACTCTATCTGAAAAGCGACGGCTACAATGTACATAAATTTTACAATGGACAGGACGCTCTTTCCTGTATCGCCTCACAGCCCCTTGATATGGCTGTTCTGGACGTTATGCTGCCGGATATTGACGGCTTTAAAATCCTGCAGACAATTCGTGAAAACCACTTTTTTCCAGTTATCATGCTGACTGCAAAGGTAGAGGATATGGACAAAATCATGGGACTAACTCTAGGCGCTGACGATTACATTACCAAACCTTTTAATCCGCTGGAGGTGGCAGCGCGTGTTAAGACGCAGCTGCGCAGATACAAAAGCTATAATCAGGCTGTCAGCCAACCTGCTGCCAACATGCACGACATTAGAGGGCTTGTTATCAGCAAAGATACTCACACCTGTACCCTTTACGGCAAGGAGGTCAGTCTGACGCCGCTGGAGTTCTCCATTTTATGGTATCTCTGCGAGCAGAAGGGCAAAGTGGTCTCCTCCGAGGAGCTTTTTGAAAAGGTCTGGGGAGAAAAATATCTGGACAACAGCAATAACACTGTGATGGCACACATCGGACGCTTGCGGGAAAAACTAAAGGAACCTGCAAAGCATCCGAAATTCATCAAGACAGTGTGGGGAGTGGGGTACAAAATTGAAAACTAATTCACTGAGCCGCAAACTGGCATGGACCTTGTTTGCAAAAATGATTGCTGCCGCAATCCTTCTGCTTTTCAGCGGAATCGGCATTTACATTCTGTCCACCTTTGCCTTTGCTATGTTTACATGGCAGGGAGATGAGCCTCTTTACAGACTGGCTATGAACCTGCAGCAGCATCTGCTTCTCGTTGCGTTTGCCTACTATGGCATTGGGCTTGTCGTGATATTCTTCCACTACTGGTTTAAGCCATTCCGATTTTTTCAGGAACTGGTCGATGCAGCTGAGACGGTCAACCGGCAGGACGATAGTCTGGTGGAGCTTTCACCCCAGCTTTCCGAACTTGAAGGTCAGCTGAACCAACTGAAACTCTCTTCCATGAACAATCAGCGAGCCGCCAGAGAGGCCGAGCAGAGAAAGAACGATCTGGTCACCTATCTGGCTCACGATTTGAAGACACCCATTACATCTGTCATCGGCTACCTAACCCTGCTTCGAGATGAGCCGCAGATTTCCGAGGAAATGAGAGAGCGCTACATGGATATCGCACTGAATAAAGCGGAACGACTGGACGACTTAATTAACGAATTTTTTGATATTACCAGATTTAATCTGTCTCATATCTCTTTAGAAAAAAGACAGATTAACCTGTCTCTCATGCTGAATCAGTTGATTTATGAGTTTCAGCCTATGCTGGATGCCAAACATCTGACAACGCAGCTGCAGTCAGAAGACAGTATCATGCTTCGCTGCGACCCTGACAAGCTGCAGCGGGTTTTCGATAATCTGCTAAGAAACGCAGTCAACTACAGCTTTGAGAACAGCCCAATCCGCATTACTGCAAAGGTAGAAAAACTACCGGCTCCCCATGTGCTTCTCACCTTTGAGAATTATGGCGACACGATTTCCGAAGAAAAGCTGACGCGACTTTTCGAGCAGTTCTACCGGCTGGATACCTCCCGTTCAACAAGAAGCGGCGGCGCCGGTCTGGGGCTTGCTATCGCAAAAGAAATCGTAGAGCTCCACGGCGGCACCATCACCGCATTCAGCGAAAACGATATCATTCGCTTTGAGGTAGCCCTGCCTCTGTGAGAAATTTGTAAGAAAATCGTTTAAAAATGGTTAGTCACTCATCAGAAGGTCTATAAGATTCAAAACCACAATCCTGTTATGATTGAATCGTAACAAAGGATTGTGGTTTTTTCATGAGTTTTTATGAGGAGGTTACCATGGCAAGAAAACGACTGACAGAAGCTTTTCCGTGGCTGCTGCCCTTGCGTCAGTATCAGCGAAAGCTGTTTTTTTACACGGGAATGCGTCTATCAAGAAATATTTATACAAGAACGCAGCAGAAAAAGCAGCTGCCCTATGAAATTTTCAAAAGCCGTGCAATGATGATCAACACGCGCAGCGGCTACGATATTCAGTACCAATATAATAAGGTGCACAACCTGAAGTTAGCTGCAGCCAAGGTGGACGGTATTGTCATTAAGCCGGGAGAATGCTTTTCTCTCTGCTACGCTATCAAAGATGCCGACAAAGACGAGCCTTATCTGGAGGGTCTCAGCCTGTCCAACGGAAAAACCACCGGTGAGTACGGCGGCGGTCTTTGTCAGCTGAGCAACCTGCTCTATTGGGTCTTTCTTCACACGCCTCTGACCGTAACGGAGCGGCACGGCCACGGCACCGAGTCCATTCCACCGGCTGATCCAAATGAACTTGCCGGAATCGACGCTACCATCGCCGAAGGCTGGCTGGACTTAAAGGTAAAAAATGATACCTGCCATGCTTTTCAAATCTCCGTTACCTTTGAAGGTGACGACATCATAGGCGCAGTGCGAAGCGAAAGTGAAAAGTGCTACGACTACAAGGTCTACAACACTTCCTGCGACTATATCCGAAAAGGCGGTGTTCTCTATCAGGAAGCGGATGTAGCGAGAAAAAAACGCAGCTGCTTTACGGGGTGCGAGTCAGAGGAAATTCTTTACCATAATCACTGCGTCATCGGCTATCCGCTGCCGCAGCACATCGAAATCAAGGAAGGGGTTTAATATATGAAAAAGAATATTGCAGTTTTATTCGGAGGCTGTTCTCCGGAGTATCCAGTATCGCTGAAATCCGCTTATGCTGTTTTGAATCACATCAATACCAATCAGTATCAGGTCATCGCCGTGGGAATCACAAAGGACGGCAAATGGCTTCGCTATCTTGGGGAATACGAAGCCATTTTGAACGATACCTGGTATGAACACGAAAGCCAGTGCCGAAGCGCTTTTATTTCACCGGACCGGAAAGTCCACGGTCTTTGCGAAGTGGACAAAGATGGCATTTCTACGATTTATCTTGACGCAGTGTTTCCTGTACTTCATGGTCGTAACGGAGAAGACGGCAGCGTGCAGGGTCTAGCGCAGCTCGCCGGGATCCCTGTAGTTGGCTGCGATATCATGTCCTCTGCGCTCTGCATGGATAAACACCGTGCCCATCTGCTTGCTGAGGCTGCCGGCGTAAAAGTTCCAAAGGCCGCCTATTTCTACGAAAAACCATCTACAGCAGAACTTGCCGCAGCCGTTTCGACTCTAACCTATCCCCTCTTCGTAAAACCGCTGCGTGCCGGTTCTTCCTTCGGTATCACCAAGGTCGAATCGCCGTCCGCTCTGGCTGACGCTGCGGAACTGGCATTTTCCTATGACAGTGAAATCATCATCGAAGAAAATATCGATGGTTTTGAAGTAGGCTGCGCGGTGCTGGGCGATTCCCACCTGACCTTAGGGCGGGTCGATGAAATTGAACTTTCCGGCGGATTCTTTGATTACACCGAAAAATACACCCAGCAAACTTCCACTATCTATATGCCTGCTCGCATTGATTCTGCTACAGAACTGCGAATTCAGGAGGCTGCCGCTGCCGTCTACAGAGCTTTAGGCTGCAGCGGCTTTGCCAGAGTGGATATGTTCCTCACACCGGAGGGTGAAATTGTATTCAATGAAGTTAACACCATTCCCGGCTTCACCGCAATGAGTCGCTATCCAAATATGCTAAAAGGCGTGGGGCTTTCCTATACCGATATCGTGCAGCAGCTGATTTCACTGGCGCTGCAGGTGTAAAAGCAGGAGGTGTTTATTATGACAGAAAGAATGCAAGCCTTTGGCGGCAACCTGATTTTAGTCAATCACGACCACCCGCTGCAGCAAAGCGCGCAGCCCTGCTGCGTTCCAATTCTGGAAAATTATCCTGCCGTTACCATGGAGCGCCGCGCTGCTGCCTGCCTTTTACAGCTGCTTCGGGCAATCGGCGCAGGTGATGAAATCGTCCCGGTCAGCGGCTACAGACCCTATTCTGAGCAAATGCAGATTTACCAAGATTCCCTTGCAGAAAACGGCGCTGCCTTCACCGCAAAGTACGTAGCAAAGCCGGGCTGCAGTGAGCACCAGAGCGGTCTTGCCATCGACCTCGCAAAAAAAGCGCCGAAAATTGATTTTATTTGTCCGGATTTTCCTGACATCGGAATCTGCGCTGAATTCCGCAAGGCTGCCAGCCGATACGGCTTTATCCAGCGGTACACCGCCGAAAAAGAGCATATCACCGGTATTGCCTGCGAGCCTTGGCATTTCCGCTACGTGGGATATCCTCACTCAGAAATCATGGAGGAAATGAATTTCTGTCTGGAAGAATATATCGATTATCTGCACCGATTCACTTATTGTCATCCTATGCTTCTGCGACGCGGAGACAAAGAAATATCAGTTTTCTTTAGTGAGACAAACGAGGCTAGCCATGAGACCGCCGGCATCATTACCGAAATTTCTGGAAACAATGTGGATGGTTGTATCATGACTGTATGGGAGTAGGCGCCCTTTCGATTGGCGGCTTCGGTGCGATGTGCATATTTTTCATGAGAATGCCACAAATATGCACAATGTCGTGCATATTTTCCAGAAAATCTCTAATTATATGCAGAAAAGGCAGTTATAATCGACTTTTCTCTTCGATTTAACTGCCCTTTTCAGACTAAATCTACATATTTTGCGAAAAAGCTCTAAAAATATGCACATTTTTTCAAGATGCTGTGCATATTTTCAGGGTTTTTTCTAAATTTATGCACTACACACATGAGCTTCCATTCTGCCGCAAAGCTTGTTTTTTCTCTGATTCTATGATAAAGTATTATCTAACACAAGGGAAGTATAATGATTCTGTAGCCCGTTATCCAAAGATGGTAGAGTTTATGAAAGATAATGACCTGAAATAATCGACAATACAAATAAGCAAACCCTGATTGACTGGCTCAACACTGCAGATGGTTCCTATCATGGCTTGATTTGACAAAGGAGACAATAGAGTATGCTAACACAGAACAAAATCAACTTAGGTTTTATCGGTTTTGGGAATATGGCGCAAGCCATCACCGACGGATTTTTATATAAAGGAGCGCTGCGGCCAGACCAGATTTGTGCCTGCGGCGGCAGCTACGAAAAGCTGTGCTGCAACGCTAGAAAAAGAGGCATTTCCCCTTGCCACAGTGCAGAGGAAGTAGCTGAAAAAAGTGATATCATTTTTATTGCAGTAAAGCCAAATATGGTTGAACCAGTCACTGCTCCCATTTGCAAAAAGCTGCAGGGCAAAATTCTGATTTCAGTTGCCGCAGGTATGCTCAGTGATGATTATGAAAAATTTCTGCCGGGTACTCATCATCTGAGTACCATTCCAAATACACCGGTTTCCACCGGCGAAGGCATTTTTATCGCAGAAAATGCCCACACTTTAACCGAAGATGAATTTGCTTTTGTCAAGACACTTTTAGAAACCATCAGTCTGGTAAAATCCGTTGCGCCATCTCAGTTCAGTATTGCAGGTACCATTGCGGGCTGTGGCCCTGCGCTAACCGCCTTGTTTGTTGAGGCTCTTGGGGACGCAGGTGTGCTTCATGGACTGTCCCGCGATCTTGCTTATCAGCTGGCAAGTCAGATGATTGTCGGAACCGGAAAAATGCTGGTTTCCTCCAGCATGCACCCTGGCGTACTGAAAGACGGCGTTTGCTCTCCGGGTGGCACCACCATCGTCGGCGTTACTGCTTTGGAGCGCAGGGGACTTCGCAGCGCAGTTATTGACGCGGTAGACGCAATCGAAACTTTATAACACTTCAAAAAAAGCAGGCGGTTTCGTTTTACTTTGAAACCGCCTTTTTCTTTGCTTTATAAATTTACAATTTCTCCTGCCTTGATTACCATTGACACTTTATCGAGGACTTCGATATCCTCATCAGGATTTCCATCGAAGACAACCAGATTTGCACGCTTTCCGCACTTAATTGTGCCGACTTTATCGTCAATCATCAAAATCTCAGCGTTATTCTTAGTCGCCTGAATCAAGGTCTCAAGCGGTGTAAAACCTGCCATATTGACTCTGACGCGGAACTCATAAAGACCATTGCCGTGGCTGCCTGTATAAACACCTGCATCAGTCGCCCAGCCAATCTTAATGTTATTCTTCTTATATGCGTTGGCACCATGCAGCAGGGTTTCGAGCAATCTTTCAGCTTTCTCGACGTAGTGCTTTGGCTTTCCTTCCGGAAACTCCAGGAAGTTTACCATCGGTGACAAGGTCGGCATCGGGAAAGAGCGATTAGTCTTCGTGTACATTTCGATACATTCATCGTCCATGATAGAGGAATGTTCTACAGTTCTTACGCCACAGCGAATGCACATCTTGATGGCTTCAGTTCCGTGACAGTGTACTGCAACAGGAAGACCCACATAGTCAGCTGCTCTGCAGGCTGCTGCAAGTTCTTCCTCGTAAATAATCGGCATGCCAGGTTCCCCTCCCGGATTCATTACTGCCCCGGTACCCATAATCTTAATCCAGTCAGCGCCAAGCTGATACTGGCGGCGAACTGCCTTTGTAAATTCCGCAGGAGAATCACATTCGGCATACATGGTGCCGAAAAATTCATTGCCTCTTTCTGTTGGGGAAATTATCACACCGCTGGTCAAAATATCCGGACCTACCACCATGCCTTCGTTTACAGCTCTTGCAAGACCGATTGTAATATTATTTCTATCGCCTACATCGCGCACTGTGGTGTACCCTTTTCTTAAGTTGTCCTGTGCCAGCTGCAAACAGCGCATAACGCGGTAAGAATCCGGTTCTACGTTTTCTTCAAAAGTATTCTTCCCGCAAAGGTCAAGGTGCAGATGTCCTTCAATGAGACCAGGCATCAGAGTCTTTCCTTTCAGGTCAATGACTTTGTCCTCTGCTGCACTGACGCTGCCTGCCGGCTTGATGTCTAAAATTTCAGTGCCGTCAATGACAACGTCTGCACATTTGTCGTCATACCCCTCTGTCAGTTCAGGAATCAGACGCGCATTTTTTAATACTAACATAAGTTCGTACCTCCGATATCTCTTATACTGATTTTATTTTAGCACAAAAACGGAAACAAGTCTATCAGCATTCTATCCTCTTCTCCGTTAAAGCAAAAGCTACCTCACCTTTCGGTTTCAGTAGCTTTCATAATCTCTTTTACTTTTGATTTCAGAACTAGCTTTTCAGTCCCATTTTCCTCACCAACCAGACATAGCTGCGGAAAGATCACACACCACCAGTTCTGACCGTCTCCTCTGCCAAGAGTTACCTTCAGTGCTTCATAATTTCCTGCAGGCAAAGTCAAATCCTCATAGCTTTTTTCTGGAATAAAAGTTACTTTTAAGTTTGCGCGTGCAGGGTAATCAAACCCATTTGCTGCGATAACCTCCTCAGCAATCTCTTCAATGGTATCCAGATTTGCATTCAGATACGCTCTGGCATCATCAAGTGTCTCCTGACCGTCCATAAACTTCAGGATTTCATTTCTTACTTTTAGCTTCAGCGCCTGATCCGCTTTTGAATCGCTATTGGCTACCACGTGAAGGCGAATCATCCCCGGGTGTTCATTGGGCGTATGATTTATGTAGTAAATCCCCACCCCAGTACAGATTAAAAGCAGCGCCAGCAAAAGCAAAATCTCCTGCTGCAGTCGTGTCAACCTTAAATTCAGTATTGATTTCATTCTTTCCATCCTATTTACCTCCGTTCTATCTTCGAGTATGGACAGAAATCTGAAATCTAAACATTTATTTGATAATTAACAGCCTTTTTCCTTCTGTCGGCTCTTCTTCCAGCTGATTTGCGTCTCTGATATGAGCCTGCGTAGTTTTGTAACGTTTTGCTAAATCCCACAGAGTTTCATCTTTTTTTAATGTTACAATGACCATCGGATATTGCTTTTCTGTTGACTTCTCCATAAAACATGGCTGATTGAGAAGTGCCATTTCATCATCGTCATAGAGGGCTGCGCAAAGAGAAACAGTACAATTGATTTCAATCTGCTTTTCATTAATCAGTTCCACCCATGCGCTTTTTACCACCGGTCTGCAGCTGGCTTTTTGCGTAACCTGCGCTTTTTCCATATCCATTGTACCGCGAAAGTCTGCGATAACTTTCGTACTGCGGTAATCTCCGTCCTGATCTTTCCATAGCGCACAGCAGGTGATACTTCCTGTCGCTATAATTCTGCCCCGTTCCAGACTGCAGCTGCACTCCTGCACAGTGCCGGTGCAGTATACTGTCTCCGCAGCTTTTATTCCTTCTGGCAGGCTGATAATCTCCCGGACTTCTGTTTCCGCCATCGCTTCTCCGGCAAGATTAGACACCTGCTCCTTAGCCTTTTGAAACTGGAAATTTTTATCCAAATGATAGGCATCTACAATGATATCCTTTTGCCGCATTTCATAAAGTTCTACTCGTGTCTGTACATCTCCCTTGATTCTAAACTGTGCCTCATCTTCTCCCTCTTCTCCACGGTCAATGGAAACAGTCAGGTTCTTACCTGAAAAAGAAGTCTTTACCGCAGTCCAGTTCTTTCCTCTTTGCTCTTTATCAATTGCCACAAACTGTGTGAATTCAATTCGCTGATTATGCTGACAAATCACAGAGCCGCTGCCCTCTTCTTCGCTTTGCGCGCAATACAGCAGACTGCAGAAAATAAATCCATTGATAACAACTTTCTCTGTCGTTACCTGACGGTAGTTTTCCGTAATAGCAAAGTCCTGCTTCAAGATGTATTCCGGACGCAGTGAACTGTCTTTCCCCTTAAAGGTTTCATCAATGGTGACTTCATCTTTCTTTGTCAGTTCCAGACAGGTCATGGAAACCTGAGTCCGTTTTGTTTCCAGCGATTCATCCTTCAGCCCGTCAAAAAACTGAAACTCTCTCTGACAAAACAGCTGCCCAGTAAATTCCAGCGTAATTTTTACACGAAACTTTCTCTCGTTGACAATCATGTAATCCAGATTTTTTACCTGACAACCAAACACACCTTCTGCCTGCGCCATCGGGTTCAGGCTCCACTGGTATTTGTACGGTACTTTTGAGGTAATAGAAATGGGTTCTTTTTCCTCTGACTCTGCAGCATATATGGTCTGAATTGTAAGCGTTCCTGTAATATTCAGAAGGTCATCGGTCTTGGGAGATACTTTTTTCTCAGTAGGCATAATGTCACATCCTGCGTCCATCAAAAGTATTTCCCGCATATCCGGTTTCGTATCCGGCACTAAAATGTCCTCTTCAAACTCATAAGTAACCGTTTGCTCCTCCGCCGGATAGGTAATTTTCTGTGTATGATAGATGGCTTCTGCCGGAACGGTTTTCGGCGCTTTTGCCGGCTGCAGGGCGTATTCCGGTATATCCTTTTCGTAAGTCATAGTTCTTCTCCCTTCAAAATGATTCCTGCTAAAACTCTATGCTGACCGGAAGAAAAAAAGAACTGCCCGATTAGAAGAATTACTCCAGCGAAAAAGAGCCGGATTACTCCGACTCTTCTGAGTCTCTCAAGTATAAAGGCTCTGGAAGCCGTCATTATTTGAATTCCTCTTCGCCCTCGCGAATGACGAATTCTTTTAGTTTCCTTACGTGAACATCGGCAACGTTTCTGGCTTCCTCTACATTATGGCTGGAAATTGCGTCGATAATGCGCTGGTGTTCTACCGGCATAAATTCATATCTGGAAAAATCATCATAGTAAAGATATCTGAAACGCAGCGCCAATTCCTGCACCGTTCCGCTAATCTGCAGCAGAGTTTTGTTTCCGCTGCAGGCTACAATATATCTATGAAACTGTTCATCATAGCTAATCATCTTTTCAGTTTCACTGTTTCTCACCGCTTCTTTGTATTTCTTAGAAATCTCTGTCAGCTCCTGAATCTGTTCGTCAGTCATCCGCTCTGCCGCCAGCGCCGCAGCTAATCCTTCCAAATCCTCACGAACTTCCAGTGTGTCTACCATATCTCTTAGGGAAATATCCGAGGCATAGGCTCCCTTTCTGGGTTCAATCGTTACCAGCCCTTCCTTTTCCAGTTTCCGGATGGCTTCTCTTACCGGCGTTCTGCTGACACCCATTTCGTCAGCCAGCTCAACCTCCATCATCCGGGTTCCTGGTACAATTTTACCGCGCAAAATCTGCATTTTCAGCTGCTCATAAACGATTTCTCTTAATGGTCTATGGTTCTGTAAATCAAAATTTAACATATCTTTCTCCTACTTCACTTGATTGTCTTTGTCCAGTAAGCCTCATAACCCTCTTGACGCAAATTCTCACACACCACCTTGGCATCCGCAATGGTTCTGCACATAGCAAATACGGTCGGCCCGCTGCCGCTCATCAGCGCCAATTCAACACGGGAATCTGCCTGCAATATATCCTTTAACTCCTGCACCTTGGGATAAGCCCGCAGTGTGTAGTTTTCCAAAACGTTGATACAGTTGGCATAAATCTGTCCGCAGTCTTTCTGCTTAAGAGCTGTCGTCAGTGCATCGTTATCGGGTCTTTTCTCAATCCTGCAGCCGTCAATGCCGCCATACACTTCCTTTGTTGAAACACCGATAGGTGGTTTTGCAATAACCAGGGCTTTCCGAATTCCTGGCAGCGGTACAATCTCTGTTCCGGTTCCCGTTGCCCTGCCGCAGGTTGCCGCCAAAGGACTTCTCCTAACTTTCTTCGGTATATCGAAGTTCATTGCCGCCTGCCCCATGACACAAAATGGCACATCCGAGCCCAGCGTTGCTCCAAGTTCACAAAGCCTTTCCAAAGAAAGCCCCAGCTTCCAAAGCTGGTTCAGACCATGTAAAACAGCAGCTCCATTTCCGCTGCCTCCTGCAAGCCCTGCAGCTACCGGAATTCGCTTAAAAATATGGACTTCCACTCTCCCGCCAGGCACCCGTCTGCCATAGACCTCCATCATCACCTGTACCGCTTTATATGCCAGATTTCTTTCGTCGGTGGGGATATAGTAGCGGTTAGTCGAAACACGAATGTCAAACTCTCCACGCCGCTTTTTCTTCATCGGCGCATACTTAACTACTACATCGTCGTGAAAAGAAAGCTGGTGCATAATCATGTCCACCTGATGCATACCGCTTTCCAAAACACCAGTAATATCAATGGACAGATTGATTTTTGCAAAAGAACGTATCTTTATTTCTCTCATATCTATTTCCAATGCGCAAAATGAGCGGAATTCCGCTCATTTCGTATTCGCAGTTATTTCTTTTTCTTCTTTTTGCTGTTGGCAGCTCTTCTCTTTGCAAGTCTCTCTTCTTCTGCAAGTCTTTCCTCTGCCAAAGCTTTCCTTCCGGTAACATAGCTACTGCCGCCTGCGGAAATCGGTCTAGGCCCTTTTACCTTATAGTTGCCGCTCTCTTCTTCGTAGTAGTCATCTTCGTCTTCGTCACTTGCGGCTCTCTTCGCTTTCTTTGCTGCCTTAGCTTCTCTCTTTGCTACCTCTTTCTCGTGAGCAGCGATAACTTCCTGTACGGATTTACCGGTCTTCTTTGCTTCCTTGTATGGGTTAAACGGTTCTTCTCTTCCGACCTCTTCTTCCTGTTTTGCCATCTGTCTCTTCGCCTGTCTGGACGTAAAGAAGAACATGCCCCCGAACATGATAACCATCATTATCATGTAAACTTTCGTGTTCTGACCCTGATTCAGTGTGGTGAAAGACACCGTCTGATCTGTTCCGAGCGCATTTCCATCGTTATCTGTTACATCTCCTGAAATATGCAAAGTGTATTTGGTATTGTCCTTCAGTCTCTGTCCGTTATCGTTCAGTTTTACTGTATCTGCCAGTACCATAACTTCTTTGGAATCTTTTGGGTTATAAAAGATTCTGATTGGAATCTGTTTACCCTCATCATCTGTAATGCTGAAAGCTTTTGCGTTAGCCTTTGCAGAGGCTTCATTACCCATCTCGCTGTTAAAGTGCAGCTTCACACTCATATTCTCAATACTGGTGTTCTTCTGCCCGTCTTCCGGATACATGTCCACAATCTCCAGCTTCTGTGACTGTGCTCCGAAGCATACGGAAGCAGTCATCATTATCGTCAATGCTGCAAGGCATACAATTGCGCCTATTCTTTTCATGTTTGTTCCTCCGATTTGTTCTTTTTCTTTCTATGTCTAAGCTGGCTGAAAAACTGTCGCAAAAGCTGTGCGCACTGGTCTTCCATAATGCCTGTTTCTACATGAATTCTGTGATTCAGCCGCGTTTCTGCCGGTACATTGAAAACCGAACCGCAAGCTCCCGCCTTTGGATCCATGGTACCGATGTACAGATTCTCTATACGCGCCCAAATCATGGCGCCCGCACACATAGTACAAGGCTCAGCTGTAACGTAAAGGCTGCAGCCAAGAAGCCTCCAGCCGCCCAGCGCCTCTGCCGCCCGGCGAATTGCAATCATCTCCGCATGGGCTGTAGGATCCTTGCTGGTTTCCGTTAAATTGTGACCTCTTGCAATAACCTGCTCATCTTTTACAATGACCGCCCCGATGGGCACTTCCCCCAGCTCAAAGGCTTTCTGCGCCTCCTTTAGGGCCTCTCTCATAAACTTATTCATATACCTTTCAATGTTACCACAATTCCATACAGTATTCAACAGTTTTTTGTATTGATTTGCGTGCATGTATGAATGTATATTAAAAAGCGCCTCTGCCAAACAGGTTATATCGGCAAAAAGCGCATTCCTTTTTCAAAATCACAGCGGCAAAACCTCGCCGCTCTCTTTATCAATACCTCCAATCCAGTATCCGAAGATTTCCTCCTGCAGCTTTCCTGTCAGTTCTGATAAGTCGCTAAAGTACTTTTCGCCGCCGCGAATAGGCTGCCACAACAGAAAACATCCCTGCTCTCTGCAAGGCTGCTCTTTTTGCAAGAATCTGCCCGGCACGCCGACAAACCAGCGGTCTTCACATTTTCCAATTGTATAGTGTCCATAGCGCTCAATGCAGTCGCTGCAGGCAGCAAGCGACTGAGGCAGCTGGTCAATTTTACTGATTCTGCACCACCTTGCGCCTGTTTCATCTCTCTGTCTGTCGAAGATTTCCACAGCATCCTCTTCACAAAAACAAGAAAAAATACTTTCCCAGCCTTGTTCGCTCCCATCACAATCCTCTATAGGTGCTTCTGTGCTCACATCTGCTGCCGGCTGATAAAATGGCATAGTTCCGCTGAAAATCGTCTCTGTAGAGCCGTCCTCTTTAGATAGGGTTACAAGAAGGCAATGGGTGTAGCACTCAATGGAGGGTCCCGTAAACTTCTTAAAAAGGCTTCCCTCTCCCGCAGAATTTACATGAAATACCCCAAAGTCTTTATGGATCAGTTCGCCCTCATCTACACCGATCAGAAGCAAATGATATTCCTTATTGTACTCTCGCATGAGCACATCCGACGGAAGCAGGTTAGAAACCGCAAAATAAACAGACCGCTTGTTTTTGTAAGTTTCTACGATGCAGTTCGCAGCATCCATCCCTCTTTTCCATAATCTAAAACCCCTATGTGCCCGTCTTACTTCTATGATAAATTTTCTGTAATCTGACATAGCATTACTCCCCTGCTTCTACTTTCTTACCACTAAATATATGCGGAAGGTTTCTCTTCATACCTAACCCAACGCAAAATATACGAAAACGGAAAAGGGCCGCATAAATATGCAAGCCCAGTTCAAGTTTCCTATTTTCTTTTTACACTATTTCCACATGAAATATCCAATACTGATTAGAAGCAGCGACCAAGGAACTGGCAGAAATACTTTCTCTGTCTCCAACTACGGTTTCACTTCATCTGAAACAGCTGAAAGAAGGTGGTTTTGTCACAACACAAAAGGTTAGGAAATACGTTTACTACCAACTGCGAAAAGACAAATTCTATGGGATAGAGCAACGGCTTTTACGATATCTTAATTACTGAGTTTCCACGGTAACCAAAAAAACAAAGAACCTTGTCCGTAGGGACAAGGCATGGTATAATCAAATAGTCAAGAGGACGAACTAAGAAAGCGGTTGACCTTCCGTTGCTGCTACATATACGGTGAAAAATCCGAATTGTACAAATGGGAGGTGATACTATTTCATCCTATGAAATTCTAGTAATCATCTTAATGGTAATTACATTGATAGAAATGATTCGAGGAAATAAAAAATAACCGCCGATAGTTTCGCAGACTCAAGCGGTTATCTTTTAACCCCGGTCAACCGTTTTCAACGGTTTCCTCTTGACATCAATATACCACGAAACAAGAGATTATGCAATAGTCAAATTTACGCTCCCACGGTGAGCACAAAAAACAAGATAAAATTTTCACGGGGAAAAGGATATTATGTCAACAGGTTCAGGACTTATTATAGATATTATCGCACTGGGAATTATCGTACTCTCAACAGCGCTTGGCGCCCGCAGAGGTTTTGCACTGACCGTGGTCAGCTTTATGCAGTGGTTTGTATGCGTGATTCTCGGATTTATTCTGTGTGGCACAGCGAAAAGCTTTCTCATGGATTACACAGAACTGGATGATATCATTCACGATGGTATTCTTTCCCATATCCAAACTACGGTCAATGAAAGCAGTGCTTACCTGGCGCTGCCGGATTTATTCCATGACTGGATTGATGACGGTACTGCGGCTCTTGCAGAGGATACCGCCGCATCTATCACTTCATCGCTGATGACAGTCATCGGCTTCCTCTCTGTGGTATTCCTCATCAAGCTAATCTGCTTTGGGCTGGTACGGCTTTTGTCCCGCAGATACAACGAAGGAATCACTGGATTTCTTGATGGATTTCTCGGCTTTCTCTTCGGTATCGCAAGAGGACTGATTCTGCTGCTTCTAGGCTTTGCAGTGCTGGTGCCAGTGCTGAGTCTGATGGTACCCGACCTTTCAGAAACCATCTCAAAGGCCATGGAAAGTTCCTATGCAGCGAACATACTCTACGACGATAATATGCTGCTGATTTTAGTGCGAGATTTTTTCTCTTAGCCCATTGACAGTATTCTGATTCTATGCTAATATATTGAAGATTTGAGCAAAAATAAGGATTTATATTGAGAAAAGGAGCAAATACATGACGACTTTGTTAAAAAATGGTATGGTTTTGACACCCCTCGGTTTTGAAAAAAAAGACGTTTTTGTTTCCAATGGAAAAGTTTTTGTCAGCTCCACAGATACTTTCGATACAGACCACGCAAGCAGTATCATTGACTGCACAGACCGTATTATCATTCCGGGTTTCACCGATGTACATGTACATTTACGCGAACCCGGATTTTTTTATAAGGAAACGATCGCAAGCGGTACGGCGGCGGCAGCAAAAGGCGGTTATACCTGTGTCTGCCCAATGCCGAACCTAAAGCCGGTTCCCTCTGATATGGAGTCTCTGCAGACGCAGCTTTCTATTATCGAAAAAGACGCAAAAGTGAAAACCATTCCTTACGGAACCATTACCCAGAATCAGGACGGGCGCAGCGCTCTTTCTGATATGGAAGCCATGGCGCCTTATGTCTGCGCTTTTTCCGATGACGGCAAAGGCGTGCAGACCAGTGATTTGATGGAAGAAGCCATGGAAAAAGCCAAAGAGCTGGGCAAGCTGATTGTCGCCCACTGCGAAGACGAAAGCCTGCTCCACGGCGGCTACATTCACGACGGCGAATATGCCAAGGCTCACAATCACAAGGGGATCTGCTCCGAAAGCGAATGGGGTCAAGTGAAACGCGACGTGCAGCTGGCAGAAAAGACCGGCGCATCTTATCACGTCTGCCATATTTCCACAAAGGAAACCGTTGACATCATCAGGCAGGCAAAGGCCCGCGGCGTGGATGTGACCTGTGAAACAGGTCCCCACTATCTGGTCCTTTGTGACGCAGACTTACAGGAGGATGGACGCTTCAAGATGAATCCGCCCCTGCGCGCTGCGGCCGATCGGGACGCTCTGATTGAAGGCCTTTGCGACGGTACGATTGACATGATTGCCACCGACCATGCACCCCACAGCGAAGAAGAAAAATCTAAGGGACTGGCAGGCAGCGCCTTCGGTATCGTAGGTCTTGAAACCAGCTTTCCGATTTTATATACACATCTGGTAAAGAAAGGCATCATTTCCCTGGAAAAACTCATCGAGGTGATGAGCATAAATCCAAGAAGACGCTTCGGCTTTGAAGGCGGAGTAATCGAAGACGGCGCACCTGCCGACCTTACCGTAATAGATTTAAACAGACACTTTTCCATCGATCCGAGCGACTTCGTCAGCATGGGCAAAGCAACCCCGTTTACGGACTGGAAGGTCTATGGAAAAGTAGTGATGACCCTGGTGGAAGGAGAAATCGTATATGATGAGACAAACGCTTAAAGTAAGCAGTATCAGCCAAATTCAAAACGACATTTATGTTATGACCTTAACCGGTGACTGCAGTAAAATCACTATGCCGGGACAATTTCTCAATATCAAGCTGGACGGCTTTTATCTTCGGAGACCAATTTCTATCTGCTGCTGGGATAAAACTTCTGTCACCATCATTTTCAAGGTGGTCGGTCAGGGAACCAAAGCTTTGGCCCAGTCTGCAGCAGGTGACGAATTTGACGTGCTGCTGCCTCTTGGCAACGGATTTGACACTTCCTACTGCAAACAACAACCCCTTCTGGTGGGCGGTGGTATCGGCGTGCCGCCTCTTTACGGACTTGCCGCAAGCCTGGCAAAACAAGGTGTTACCCCAAAGGTTGTGATTGGTTTCAACACAGAGAGCGATATCATCCTGACAGAAGAGTTCCGCAAACTGGGAATCGAGCCTATCATCACCACAGCAGACGGCTCTTTCGGCATCAAAGGCTTTGTCACAGATGCCATGAAAAATCTGGAGTTTGATTATGTATATACCTGCGGTCCTGAGCCGATGTTAAAGGCGGTTTACGACCAGGCGCCAGACGGACAATTCAGCTTTGAAGCGAGAATGGCTTGCGGATTCGGTGCCTGCATGGGCTGTACCTGCGAAACAAAGTACGGCTACAAGCGCATTTGCAAAGACGGACCGATTTTATATAAGGAGGAAATCAAATGGTAGACTTAAAAGTAACCTTAAGCGGTATCACCCTTGATAATCCTGTCATTCCTGCCAGCGGTACCTTCGGCTACGGCAAGGAGTTTGCGGAGCTTTACGACCTTGATATCCTTGGCTCTATTTCCTTTAAAGGCACCACCAAAGACGCCCGCCTCGGCAATCCCCTGCCCCGCATTGCGGAGTGTCCTTCCGGTCTGATCAACTCAGTTGGTCTGCAAAATCCGGGACTTGATGCGGTGTGCGAAAAGGAATTGCCGGAGCTTGCCAAACTCTATCACAAACCCCTAATCGCCAACATCAGCGGATTTTCTCTGGACGAATATGTAGCATGTGCTAAAGCCATGGACAAACAGCCGCAGGTTGGCATCATCGAAGTCAACGTCAGCTGCCCTAATGTCCACAACGGCGGCATGGCATACGGAGTTTTGCCTGAAAGCGCTGCGGAAGTAACCCGAGCCGTGAAAGCTGTCACAACCAAACCGGTCTACATTAAATTGAGTCCAAATGTAACCGACATCGTATCCATCGCAAAGGCCTGCGAAGCCGCAGGAGCAGACGGCATCAGCCTGATCAACACGCTGCTTGGCATGCGTATCGATATCAATAGAAGAAAACCTGTTATCGCCAACAAAATGGGCGGTTTTTCCGGTCCGGCAATCTTTCCGGTTGCAGTTCGCATGGTCTATCAGGTTGCAAATGCAGTCAATATTCCGGTCATCGGCATGGGCGGCGTAAGCTCTGCCCGTGATGTCATCGAAATGATGATGGCTGGAGCGACGGCAGTTCAGGTCGGCGCGGCAAACCTTGTCAATCCGTTTGCCTGCAAAGAAATCATCGAAGAGCTGCCTTCTGTCTGCGAGGAACTGGGCATTGAGCGGCTTGCAGATATTATAGGCTGTGTCAAATAAGACGAATATAGAATTTTAACTTATATCGCAAATAACTTGAATTTATGTATAACAAAAACGCGAAAAGTTAACCGAAATCAAGATTTTCTCAATAAAATGTATAAAATTCAGCTGAAACGGGACTAAAACAGACGAAAATTTATACATAAAATCAACTTTTTTCAGATTTCGGTTAAGATAGGAGGAATATTATGGGTAAAGATGTAATCATCGCTTGCGACTTTCCGTCAAAGGAAGATACGCTGTCATTTTTAGACAAGTTCACAGGCAGAAAGCCTTATGTAAAGATCGGCATGGAACTTTTCTACAGCGAAGGGCCTGCCATCGTAAAGGAAATCAAGGATAGAGGGCATCAGATTTTTCTGGATCTGAAGCTGCACGACATTCCAAATACTGTGGAGAAAGCTATGGCAGCTTTATCCAAGCTGGATGTAGACATGTGTAACCTGCACGCTGCCGGCACTAAAGACATGATGGAAGCTGCGCTCCGTGGCTTAACCAGAGAAGACGGCAGTCGCCCATTGCTCATCGCAGTGACGCAGCTGACTTCCACCAGCCAGGAAAGAATGCAAAAGGAGCTGCTCATCGATGCGCCCCTTGACGAAGTGGTAACCAAATATGCACAAAACGCAAAAGAAGCTGGTCTTGACGGCGTTGTCTGCTCTCCTTTGGAATCCGGCAAAATTCATCAGGCTTGCAGGGAATCTTTTCTCACCGTAACCCCGGGCGTGCGCTTTGCCGATGGTGATAAAGGCGATCAGGTCAGAGTCACCACACCGGAAAAGGCAAAGGAACTGGGAAGCGACTATATCGTCGTAGGAAGACCCATTACCAAGGCAGATGATCCAGTAGCGGCTTACGAACGCGTATGCAGAGAATTTATAGGCTAATACATTTTTTATATATAGATTGGAGGAACTTTTTATGAAAACAGATATCGCAAAAGGGCTTCTGTCCATCGAGGCAGTTTTCCTAAGACCAGAAGAACCTTTCACCTGGGCAAGCGGCATTAAGAGTCCGATTTACTGTGACAACAGACTGACCCTGACCGCACCAGAGGTAAGAATTAAGGTAGAAGAAGGACTGGTTGCCACCATCAAAGAGCACTTTTCCGAGTGCGAAGTTGTCATGGGCACCAGCACCGCAGGCATTGCCCACGCTGCAATCGTCGGTCACCTGATGAACATTCCTATGGGCTATGTCAGAGGTTCCGCCAAGGACCACGGAAGAACCAACCAGATTGAAGGAAAACTCCTTCCGGGTCAGAAAGTTGTTGTCGTGGAAGATCTGGTCTCCACAGGCGGCTCTGCAATAGATACTGTAGAAGTCCTTCGTGCTGCAGGCGCTGATGTTCTGGGTATTGCCAGCATTTTCACCTACGGCATGAAAAAGGGTCTGGACAGATTTGCGGAGCACAACGTAAAAAACGTAAGCTTATGTGACCTTGACGCTTTGGTAGAAGTCGCTGCTGACACAGGCTATATCAAGGCTTCTGATAAAGAGAGAATCTTAAAGTTTAGAGACAATCCTTCTGATGAAGGTTGGATGAAGGGAGACAAATAAATGAACAAAATTAAAAATCTTATCAACATTACCGACTTCACCATCGAAGAAATCGATGAGCTAATTCGTGTGGCTGATGACATTGTGGAAAACCATGCTGCATACGAAGACATCTGCGCACACAAGAAACTGGCGACCTTGTTCTTTGAACCGAGCACCAGAACCAGGCTCAGCTTTGAAGCTGCAATGCTTGAACTGGGCGGCAGCGTGCTAGGATTCTCTGAAGCAAGCTCCAGCTCCGCAGCAAAGGGCGAAAGCGTAAGCGACACTATCAGAACTGTCGGCTGCTATGCAGACATCATCGCAATGCGCCATCCAAAAGAAGGTGCGCCGATTGTAGCTGCACAGAGAACTACCGTACCTATCATCAACGGCGGCGACGGTGGTCACTTCCATCCGACCCAGACCCTGACCGACCTTTTGACCATCAAGAGAAAAAAAGGCAGACTGGGCAACATGACGGTAGGTCTTTGCGGCGACTTAAAATTCGGAAGAACCGTACACTCCCTCATCGAAGCAATGCTGAGATACGAAAACGTCAGCTTCGTTCTCATCTCCCCGCAGGAACTGCAGGTACCTGACTACGTGAAGGAATCCATGGACAAAGCCGGCGCAAAATGGAAAGAAGTTGAAAGACTGGAAGACGCTATGGAAGAGCTAGACATTCTGTACATGACCCGTGTACAGAGAGAACGTTTCTTCAACGAAGAAGACTATATCAGATTGAAGGACAGCTACATTCTGGATTTAGAAAAACTGCAGGCTGCAAAAGAAGATTTGACCATCATGCACCCACTGCCAAGGGTCAATGAAATCTCTGTAGAAGTGGATGACGACCCGAGAGCCGCTTACTTCTTCCAGGCACTGTGCGGCAAGCACATTAGAATGGCTCTGATTCTTTACTTACTGGGAATTAAGAGAGAAGCATAATTAAAGCAATAAAGAAAGAGAGGAATTACTTATGAATATAGATGGCGTAAGCACTGGTATCGTACTGGACCATATCAAAGCAGGAAAGAGCATGCAGATTTACGAGCTGCTCAGACTGGACAAAATTAATAACTGTGTTGCAATCATTCAGAATGCAGACAGCTCCAAATACGGCAAAAAGGACATCATCAAAATCGACCAGCTAATCGATCTGGATTTTGATGTTCTGGGTTATGTTGACGACAACATCACCGTCAACATCGTAAAAGACGGTAAACTGTTCGAGAAGAAACATCTGGAACTGCCGGAAACTCTGACCGATGTAATCAAGTGTAAAAACCCTAGATGTATCACTTCCATTGAGCAGGAAATCGTACATAAATTTAAACTGGTCGACAAAGAAAAGCAGGTTTACAGATGCGTATACTGCGATGCAGAAAGTAAATAACCAAAAATTATAGATTGAGTAGGAGAAAATTTCTCTAATTGAGAAATTTCCGGCCTTTCACACCACCGTGCGTACCATTCGGTACACGTCGGTTCAACCAACTTAACGTGTAACACACCTTGCGGTGTAATAGTCCAGCATAGAGATTAGCCCATATTCGGCTAATCTCTTGTTGCTTATTGCCTTTTGTATCTAGCTGTTATGGCACCCTCAGGTTTTGGTATCTCCACCCTGCGGACTGGCGGCGGTTTATATTTTCTTGTCCGTCGGACCAAGGGTTTGCCTACAGCTTCCTTCAGATTCCATCTCACGATGGACACCCTTGCTGTTCAGCTATACACTTCCTCGTTGCCTAGGCGTGTTCGGGTCTTTCACCCGTTAGAGCGCGCCCATGGCGCGCAAACCAAAACAGCAGCCAAAAGAATTTCCCTGGCTGCTGTTTTTTCACCTAGCACATCCTATTTTAAATCAAATGCAAAATGCTGCATAAAGCGGCACCGTCTTTTTTCCATCCTCAAAGCCAAAATTCTTCGCAGAAAGCTTGATTGCATAAGCCGGCTTATAAGTCTCCATGTAGACCTTTAAACTTTTCGCTTTCGTATTATCAGCAGACTTGACCTCAACAGGAATCAGCTTGCCATCACGCTGAATGACAAAGTCAATTTCTGCGCCTCTTTCGGACATCCAATAATACGTATTATATCCATTTATTGCAAGCTGTACATTGACATAATTTTCGGTCATGCCGCCTTTAAAGTCATTAATTTCTGATGTCATGTAGAGAATATCATCCGCGGTTAAATCTTTTTTCGCACAAAGCAGTCCCAAGTCCGACACATATATTTTGAACGAGTCAATGTCGCGATAATTCTCAAGGGGCTTTTTAATCTGCTCTACCTTGTAAATCCGTGACACGATACCTGACAGACAAAGCCACTCAATAGCATTTTCAAACTCTGAAGCGCGCCCGCCTTTTTTTACGAGCTTATACTGAAAACGAGTATTTTTCTTTGAAAGCTGCACAGTAATATTGTCATAGGCAAGCCTCGTTTTTTTTATTTCATTTAGATTGTTATATTTGCTCATGTCATTCAGATAACTTGCAAGAATTGTATCCTGTATATGACGAACAAGGACATAGTCCCTTGTGTTTGCAAACTGCATCACACATTCTGGCATACCACCTACAACCAGATACTGGCGATAGAGTTTCATCGCCGTATCATGAAATGCTGACGGCAGTGGCGTATCAGAAGCAAAGGACTTCTTAATTTGCTCTACAAGTGAATCCTCGCCCATAGCAAGCATAAATTCCTCCATATCCATCGGATACAAGGTTTTCATATCCACCTTGCCAACAGGAAAAGAAAAGCTGGCTTTATTGACCGCTACGCCCAGCAGACTACCTGCCACAATGATATGATAATCTGGTGCATCCTCGCAAAAGTACTTCAGTGAAGTCAACGCCCTTTCGCAAAGCTGCACCTCATCAAAAACAATCAGCGTTTTCTCTCTGATAATCGTCTGACCTGCAATATGAGATAATATCGGTATAAGATAATCAGGACTGATATTCTCTTCAAAAGTCTTATTCAACGCAGGATTCGTTTCAAAGTTAAAATACACCACATTCTCATAGTAAGTACGACCAAACTCTAAAATCGAATAGGTCTTACCAACCTGCCTTGCCCCCTGTAAAATAAGAGGTTTGCGGTGTTGGCTTTCCTTCCACTCCTCCAAAAATTTCGTAATCTTTCTATCCATAGAATAACCCTCCCTTAGAGTGTTACCTATAGCATATCAGATATTCATGTTCATTTCAACAATTTTTATCGAATGATTCGCGTTAAATTACACGAATATTTCATTGATTCCAACTCTATTTGATACGAACCTTCCATATTTTCTAAACCGTCCGCCGTGCAAACAGGATAAAAGCACTTACCAAACTTGCAACACTTATGGCAATGGTTATCAAAATCACAGGCACAAAATCCGCCGGCTCTGCTGCGGAAGCAAGTAACGTCTGGGCATTGAACAAAAAGCCCGGCAGATATTCTTTAATTGCGGGGAGAAATCCTAGCAAATATACCGCAGCAAAACTGCAAACCACAGCGGCAAGGGCGGCTCCGCCGGTTTTGAAAATTGCCGACATAAGTAAAACCAATGTAATCAGCCATAATCCCAGCAAATAGTAGCACCCGCCAGCAGCAAAAACGTACGCTGCACTATCGTCATTCCAGAAAAAACGGTTATAACCCCATGTAATGGCAAAACTCATCCAATAACCTGCTGTCCAAAGGATTCCCGTAACCAGCCCCTTTGCCGCAAGGATTTTCCAGCGCGCCAAACCTTTTGCCAGCATCATAGTCAGCGTTCCCTTTTCGTATTCGGTGGTCAATATACCAGAAAAAAGTAAAAGAAACACAATCATAGCCAGAGGAATATTTTTGCAAAACTGATTCCACGAAGTCAGTCCATTAACAGTAGTCGCCACTATATGAAAACCGCTGTCTGCCAGATCTCCCGCTAATGTCTCCATCAGCCACGGTGTCATTTTAGCGATTGCAGGATTCATGACGCCAAAGAGGACAAAGAGAATCATCAAAAACATCAGCTTTCCCGTCCGCGCTGCCCACAAAAATTCTTTCCATGTAAATGCTCGCAGTTCCATCATTTTCCCATCACCTCCATAAATAAATCTTCCAGCGCTGGCTCCTTCTGTTCTACTCGCTGAACTGCAAGACCGCTGTGCGATAAATCCTCTAAAATAGCGGGCATATCGTCCACTCCTTTATCATCAAAATGCAGTCTGCAGCTTCCTGTCCTTCTGACCTGCGGATATCGCTCCGCAAATAACGCAGCGTCTGCCGCAGTGTCAAATTCGACTTCTATCCCATTACTGCCACGCAGCTTTCTCATCTGCTCCATAGTTCCCCAGGCAGCAAGCTTTCCACCGTGAAGAAACGCAAATTCATCACAGATTCGCTCTACATCAGACAGGATGTGCGTCGAGAACAGAACCGTCGTCTGAGATTTCACCTCCGATAAAATGTCCAGAATTTCACGTCTGCCCGCCGGATCAAGGGCTGAAGTAGGCTCATCACAAATCAAAAGCTTCGGCTGTGTAAGCAGTGCCTGTGCAATACCAAGTCGTTGTTTCATTCCCCTAGAAAAGCCATGAATACGTTTATTCTTTCCCGCCAGCCCTACCATCACCAGCAGGTCTTTAACTCTATGTTCACATTCCGCCTTCGGTATTTTGGATATTTTTCCGCATAAGTTCAGATATTCCATTGGTGTTAAAAAATCATAAAACTCTGGTACATCAGGCAGATACCCTATGTTTCGATTGGTCCGGCTGCTGCCAAACAGGACTTTTTCCCCCTGCACACGAATTTCCCCACTATCAGGCTGCATCAGACCTAAAATAAGCTTCATGGTAGTGGTCTTCCCTGCACCATTCTCTCCAATAAATCCGAAAATACTATTCTCTGGAACAGAAAAATTCAAATCATTCAACACACTGTTTGCGCCAAAGCGCTTTGAAACATTGCGAAGCTCCAGTACATTCATCAGTTATCCTCCTTCCCCAGTAAAAAATATAGCACCGGGCCAATAAACTGCATACCAGCAATGGCTACAATGATCCAAATCGTCCGGTTTCCCCTTTTATACCTGTCATGGGTCAATATATGCCACATGGTAAACGCCAGCAGCGCAATCTCCGCAATTGCCAGTGGAATGAGAAACGGCATTAATTCTCGCAAACTCATCTTTCCTGCCCTCCTATGGTCTCTAATAAACGCTTTATTGCTAAAAAACGCGGTTCTTTCTGTATAGGCGCAAACGCCGGATGCTGAAAAATCTGCGCAGCACTTTCCAAAATCACTTTCTTACTGCGCGGCGCTCCTCCGCCCTGCACCAGCGTCTCAAACCAATCCCCCATTTTATCAAAATAGCTGTCGCCGCAAAGCCGAAATCCGTTTTCTTCACAGCTTCCGATACATTTTACGTAGCGTTCCAAACGGTTCAAAGCCTCTTCATGCATGGAATAACACATATAAACAACGGCTGCCTGCATATGATATATGGCCTCGTTGGGATGCGTCATCTCCTTATTCCAGTCTTCCAAAAGGCTATCCACGCGCCTGATGGTTTCCATGCAAAAATTCCGGTCATCCTTCCTTAACGACATGCGCCAAACTGCATCAGACATCAATATGATTAGATGTATATACATGCTTACCTGCGCAAAGCTATCCGCCTGCTCATTTTCTCCTAGCATCTGATATGCCTGAATCAAAAGCCCGTCGCTCTGTACCGCTAAACGATATGGACTCAATGTTTCTTCCAAACACTCTACAACGTCCGCAGCTTTTCCCAACTGTAACAGTGCTGTAGCACGCATCATCTGCGCATCACCGCAAAGACCTACATCCCCACTCTGAGAACTGATATGATCAAAGAGGGCTATCGCATCTTCCAAAATCGTTTCCTGCTGCTTCCTGCTCTCCGCCAGCATAAAATGATTGATCCACAGCGAACCTATATAGAACAAAAAACGATAACAGCTGTAGTATTGCTTCACTAGCTTCCTGCTCCGACTCATGGTCTGTTCAAACCGTTCCCGTATCGCAAATTCCTCCGACAATTCCTCATAAATCCCCTGTATCTGTTCTTTACTCAACTGCGGCTCATATCCCACCAGTTGATCGATTGTTACATCAAAGAAAGCAGCAAGTTTAGGCAGCATCAATATATCCGGCAGCGACTGTTTCGTCTCCCACTTAGATATAGACGCCTTAGTTACGCCAAGAAAATCCGCCAGCTGTTCCTGGGTCATTCCCCGTTCCCTGCGCAAACAAGTGATGTTCTCTGAAAAACTCAAAATATTCATCCTTACACCTCCTACAGTTATTATATCCAGCCCGCTCACTCTGCTCAATAGAGATGCACGATATTTCGCGAAGATAAATCAACCGGCAGGAAACTTTTTCTCTGGAAAAGATACCATAACAGACAAAAAACAGGGCTGACCATCATCGGTTCACCCTGTTTTCTCTGTTCTATTAAATTTGATCTTATCTAATTGCTGTTTCCAGCGCAATTTCCATCATCGTAGTAAATGCGGTCTGCCTTTCGTCTGAGCTGCAGGATTCCCCTGTAACCATGTGATCGGATACGGTGCAGATGCACAGCGCATTTTTTCCGGCTTTTGCAGCCTGCATGTACAGCGCTGCCGCTTCCATCTCTACGCCCAACACGCCCATGCTTCTCCACTTGTCGTAATCTCTGGTGCTGTCATAGAATACATCTGATGAAAAAATCGTGCCAATATGCGGTTTAACGCCTAAATCAGCAGCCGCTTGCTCAGCCTTTTTCAAAAGATCATAGGAGCACACAGCAGGAAGCACCGCATTGATTTCATACTGAGCAGCCCAGTTGGAGTTGGTCATGCAAGCCATACCCATGATGATATCTTTGACTTTAACTTCCTCGCGAAGTCCGCCGGCAGTGCCGACTCTGATGATATTCTTTACATCATAAAAGTTGAACAGCTCATAAGAATAAATCCCGATAGCAGGCATTCCCATACCGGAAGCCATGACGGATACTTTCCTGCCCTTATATGTACCAGTGTATCCTTGTACACCTCTTACATTGTTGACAAGTTCAGCGCCTTCCAGAAAATTCTCCGCAATAAACTTAGAGCGCAGCGGATCGCCCGGCATAAGTACGGTTTCTGCAAAATCGCCCAGCTTCGCTGAAATATGTGGGGTAGGTATATTAGACATATCAATCATCTCCTTTTCATTTCTCTTTCGTTTATTTTATTATATCAATATAGTTTCTCTTGCACCAGTATAATTTATAAAATATTTACAAGCCGCACGAAAGACTCTCCATCTCATTATCATCTTCAATACCGAAGATTTTGCTTAGCGGTAATCACTTTTTTGACACTTTATATAAAAAATAAAGGTAAAGTGTCATTTTTAAAATTCGTGTTTTTGAAGAAATGACACTATTATTGGATTTTGACTAGCACAGTGTCAGAATTCAGCTAGAAATATTATGTAATAGAACAAATTACAAGTTCCCCTTTCTTGCATTTTTATAAATGAAAGGAAATTTTTCAGTTTTTTACATCATCTGAACCGGAGGTTTCACAGCGCCTAAGCGTATGATGCTGTCTGGCATTGGAGAAAATGACACTTTTATTTAAATTTAGGCGCCACTGTGTCAAATATCCAAAAACCAAAAACTGAGGACTGACACTTTCCACCCCAAAAACACTGATTGTGTCAAAACTTCCGTAACACGATAAAATTGAACTCTTCATGGCGCCAAAGCAACATATCTAAGCAAGTGGCTTTATATTTGGCTACATTACTTTCATTTCTAAAGATTTCCCTGGGAAATTTTTTATTTATTTTATTGGGCTTTGTGCTAAAATAAAATTAACTAACAGAATCGGAGGTTTTAATATGAAGAAAAAAATCTGCATTTTATATACAGGCGGCACTATCGGCATGGTTCCCACAGACAAAGGCTATGCGCCAAAGAAGGGTTATTTTCACGATGCAATATCGTCTATCGACGATTTAAAAGGAGAGGGCATGCCAGACTGGGACATGATTGAATTTGAACCGCTGCTGGACTCTTCCAACATCGCAGTAGAACAGTGGAATCAGATCGGCAGGGCAATTCGTGACAATTACGACACTTATGATGGTTTTGTCGTGCTTCACGGCACCGACACTATGGCATACACCGCTTCAGCCCTATCCTTTATGCTGGAAGGATTGAACAAACCTGTAGTTGTCACCGGCTCACAGATTCCGCTCTGTCAGCTCAGAAGTGACGCTAGAGACAATCTGATTACCTCCGTTTTCATCGCCGGACAAGGTATCGTACGTGAGGTCAGTCTTTATTTCGGCGGCAGACTTCTGCGCGGAAATCGCTCAACCAAAGCCTCCGCTGACGGGCTCATCGCTTTCGATTCTCCCAACTATCACCCGCTGGCGGAAGCCGGAATCGACATCAAATACAATACGGCGGAACTCTTTGAGCCTGCATCAGATGCAGTTTTCTCGCTAACCGAATTTAGCCAGACCTCCATCGGTGTATTAAAAGTATTTCCAGGCATTCAGTTCAGTCTCTTTGAATCCATTATGACGGAGAGTCTGAAAGGCATCGTGCTGGAAACCTTCGGCGCAGGCAATATTCCAAGCTACGATAATGCGCTGCTGCCGATTATCAAAAAAGCTTTTGAACACGGCACCATCATCACCGTCTGCTCCCAGTGCCAGCAGGGCACCGTCAAGCTGGGCGCCTATGAAACCAGTTCTGCACTGACAAGAGCCGGCGCCGTCAGCGGCTACAACATGACTACAGAAGCTGCTGTTGCCAAGCTATATTACCTGTTCAGTCTCAATCTTCCAAAAGAAGAAATCAAGGCAAAGATGGAAGAAGATTTGCGTGGGGAATTAACGAAATAACAACCCCACCCTTCCTCGAAGCACAGCTTCGGGTGGGTCCCAGGAGCCTGCTTGTCAGCAGACAATAACTATAGATGCAAGACGAAGAAAAGGTATACTTACTTCGTCTTTTTTCGTCTATTTTTCAATACAAGTAGGATCCATCAGAAAATCATAGATATTTACAGTCAGAATACCGAATTCATCATAATGGGCAGGTACGACGTCCCCAGTAATGACAATTTTCTTGAAAGAATCATCAATCCTGCGGAATGGTCTGATCTCTTGATTTCGTTTTTCTTCATCAGGCAGAGAATATGCCGACTGAATATAGTACCGAGCGGAGCCAAGATTGCAGACAAAATCCACCTCCAGCTGCTTTCGAACTACCTTTCCGTCCTTGTTCTTTTCTGCAATCGGAATCACTCCCACATCTACGCTGTAACCTCGCATGCGAAGTTCATTATAAATCACATTTTCCATGGAATGCGTTTGTTCAAACTGCCGGAAGTTGATTCTCGCATTACGCAGTCCCAAATCTGAAAAATAGTATTTCTTTGGCGTTTCGATATATGATTTGCCTTTAATGTCATACCGCTGCGCGGATTCAATTAGAAAAGAATCCTCAAAACACGCAAGATATTTTTTAATCGTCGCGGAAGTGATTCGGGATTTTTTTACAGTTTTGAAAGTATTCCTAAGCTTCTCCGGATTGGTCAGAGAGCCGATAGCGGAGGAAAGAATATTCAGCAGATCCTCCAGTTCCCCGTGATTACGAATACGGTTGCGTTTATAAATATCCTGCATATAGATTTCGTTAAACAAATTCTGCAAGACCGCCGCTTTATCTCCAGCGCCGTCCCGAAGAACCACCAATGGGATACCGCCATAAAGCATATATTCAGACAGTCCCTGATACTTGTCGCCTTGATAAACAGTCATAAACTCCGCAAAGCTCAAAGGATACATATGGATTTCATCACCTCTGCCTGCAAACTCAGTGATAATATCTTTAGAGAGAAATTTTGCATTGCTTCCGGTTACAAACACATCTATATTTTCTTTTCTTAGATAGCTGTTCAGTACAGCCTCAAAGCAATCCATCAGCTGCACTTCATCCAGAAGCAGATAATACATTTCATCGTCTACAATCTGCGTTCTAATATATGCCATGAATTTTTCAGGATTCACGCCTCTTTTTTCTTTTTCAATTTGAATTAGGCTTTCGCCAATCAGGAACAAATCATCTGCAGAGTCAAAGGCAAAACGGATAATATGACTCTTGTCCACACCGCTCTCCAAAAGATGATGATAAAAGATAGTATTCAGCAAATAAGACTTTCCGCATCTGCGAATACCTGTGATGACTTTAATCAGTCCATTATTTTTTCTTTTTATCAATTTATCCAGATAAAAATCTCTTCGGATTTCCATAGCAAATCCTCCTTTGGAATAGATTTTTGCAACTTTTAACACTTTTCTATTCTATTGTAGCAATTAAACCTACGGAAATCAATATATTAACCGCATTTAGAATAGATTTTTGCAATCTTTAACACTTTTCTATTCTATTATGCCCATCATTTCCTGTCATTATTTCTCAAAAAATACAATTTTCAGTCCCTGCTCTTCAGCGGTTGCTTTCATATATCGCACAAAAGCTCTGGAAGCTTGGTCCATATATTCACCCTGCCTGGTTTCTATAATCAAACTGCGGCGGCTTGCTACCGCACTCAGTGCTTTCACACAAGCATTCATAATATTTACATCTTTCAGTGTGCTGCTGTCACGACCAGCCAGTTCACTCTTCCAAAACTCCTGCTGGATGCTGCCAAGGCAGAATACATCACGCTCGTTCAAAGCTTTATAGAGCAAATCTCCGTGCAGTTCTTTAAGATCTTTCAAAAGTGCAGACAGCCAAAAGTATGGAATACCCTCCATGCAGGTAATACAAACTCTCTCCTCTGTAGAAACCACTGCAGAATCTTTTACTTTCCGCTCTCCTCGAACAAATGCCTCATACTGAGCACCATCCTGTATCTGCCTGTATTTCTCAGTCAATACTTCTCCGGGTGCAATATTAATACTGAATGCCAGCGTATTACTAAAGGTTCTGTAAAAATTGACTGCTTCCGCTCTTTTTCCAATTTTACAGTAAGCGTCCATCACCAGACCAGCAATTTCTTCATTATAAGGGTCAATCTTGAGAATCTCCTGCAACACTTCAATCTCACCCTCATAGTTTTCTTCCTGCGCAAGCAGTTCAGCCATCGACTCCATGACCTGTACTTTCAGCTTTTCAAACTCAATTCTGCGATATAGAATCAGATTGTTGAGTTCCTCACACCCCTTGAAGAAAGCACCCTCATAGAGTTCCCCGGAAAACAGACTGCGAAAGTGCAAAAGCTCTGCCATAGTGTACTCTTTCTTCCGGTCAAAGCAAGCCGCCTCTATAAAATCGCATCCATATGCATAGTTCTCATTGATTTTGCAGGCATTGTTATCCGACAGCAAAAACAAATTCCCATCTGCATCTTCTTTGATGATTTTCTTGATTTCCCACAAGTTATAGCGAAGATTATATCTGGCTGCCTCCTCCTTGCTGTCCGGCCACAAATAAGCGATGATTTTTTCCCGGGAAAGACCTTTCCCCTTACTTTCCATGAGCAGAAAAATTAGTGCGCATGCCTTGCTTCCCAGCTGCGTCGTAATATCCTTTCCACGATATAAAATTTTTAAATTTCCCAAAAAGAACAATTCCAACATTTCTTTACTCCCCGATGTGCCGCAGTTAAAAACGTTCGTAAATAATATCCCCCGACTTCATCGTCATCGTCACTTTGATATCTTTCAGTCTCTCTTTTTCTACCTCAAAGATATCGCAGTCCAGCACGATGATATCCGCCAGTTTTCCTTTTTTCAATGTTCCTTTATTCTCTTCCTCAAAAATAGCGTAGGCTCCTTCGCAGGTAAACATTCTGAGGGCATCGTACACGTCAATACGATGCTCTTCCACCGGATGATTCACAGCCGCGCTAATACCCAGCAAAGGATTTGCTTCCGTAACGTCACTATCTGAACCACCGCAAATCCTGACTCCTTTTTCCATGATTTCACGAAATGCGTTTGTCAGTCTGTATCTGCTTCCCAGTCTTCTCTCATAAATCCCGCCCTTTCCGCCGCAATCCAGCTCGTAAGACGGCTGCATGGAGAAGATGAGATTCAGCCTTTTCGCCCGCTCAACCTGCTCCTCCGTTGCCAGTTCCACATGTTCAAGACGATGACGCAGTGCAGTTGTCCCCACCTGATACATCGCCTGCACATGCGCAGTAAGCGCCGCTTCGATGGCTCTGTCACCGATGGTATAAAGCGCCAGCTGAATTTCATTTTCGTAGCATTCCAGCACAAAATCGTTGAGCTGTTGCTGGCTTAGACACAGCGTTCCCATAGTACCTGGGCAGTCCTCATATTCAAAAGAAAGTGCTGCCGTTCTGTTTTCAATGGTTCCATCGATATAAAGGCTCCCGCCGATTCGTTTCAGCCCCTTCTTTTTTACCTTCTCGATATCCATGGTTTGATAAAACAGCACCATATCAATGGGAAAATCCTTCCCATGGTGGTAAATAAACTCGGCATCCTTATCACTGTAACAAGTCCCGCCCTCCATGGCATTAATCGTAGTAATTCCTTTTTCCAGCAGTGTCGGCATCAGCTGATTGACTGTATCAAATCTAAATTCATCGGAAAAACTGTCCAAAATATTAGTTCTAAGCAGCGAATTGGCATTTCTTCTAAAAACACCGGTAGGCATTGACCTTTCATCCAGTTCAATGCCTACAGTTGTAAATGGAATTTTAAAGTAAAGAAGCGCATAGGTGTTTAAAATGCTTACCTGGTATTCTTTAGAATTAATCCAGACAGGAACGTCATCACAGCATTGATCCAGCATATTGCGAGTCAGCTGTTTATCTTCCCTAAGGCCATCAAGCGACAATCCATAGCCTCGAATCATCTCGCCGGGATGGGCAATCGCTGCTTCTTTTATCCGGGTACTGATTTCTGCAAGACTTTTCACATCGCTCAAATTCAAACTCACTGCATTAAAGGCAGTTTGAATGACGTGGAAATGACTGTCGATGAAGCCCGGCAAAACGGTGTGTCCTTCTGCGTCTACAATGACAGTATCTTCCGACAAATAGCTTTCAAAATCTTCTCCATATCCTAAATCTAGAATACGCTGATTCCTAACAGCAACCCAGTCGAAGCACTGACCTGCCTCCTCCATAGTCACACATTTTCCGTTTTTAATGATAACGTCCGCTAGCATAATATCCTCCATGCTGATTTGATTTTTCTTATTTCAAATCCCCATAGACGAGGTTGCCTGCAACAAAAGTATGGGTTACCTTTGTCGTCAGAATTTCCTCTTCCGGGATTTCAAAAATATCTTTATCAAGTACCGCAAGGTCAGCAAAATATCCTTCCTGTAAAAGTCCCAGAACATCTTCCTGTCCAGTTGCATAATGCGGGTTTCTTGTATATAATGCTACAGCATCAAAACGGCTCAGTTTCTGCTCTGGGTGGTATCCGCCCTTAGGCGCCCCGTCCAGTCCGCAGCGTGAAACCGCAGCATAAATACCCGGCATCGGGCTGTAGCTTTCTACTGGGCAATCCGAACTTCCTGTCAGACGCAGCCCTGCCTGCTGTAGTGTATTCCATGCATAAGCGCCATCCATTCTGTCAGGACCCAATCTATCCTCAATCCAGTTCCAGTCAGTAGCAAGGAAAATCGGCTGAATGTCCAGCACCACTGGCAGTGCCTTCATCCGCGTAAGAAGTTCTTCGTTGATTATCTGCACATGAATAATTCTGAAAGGCAAACGTTTTGCCAGTTCTTCTTCGGTTGCACCGCATTCCTTTTCCTTTGCCATGGCAGTTTCTATTGCTGTCAAAGTTGCATCAAGCGCTACATCACCAATTGCGTGAATGGCAGGCTGCAAACCTTTGTGATATGCTGTAAAAATCTTTTCGTTCAGGTCTTCCTGACTGCAGGTCATAAACCCGCTGTTTCCCGGATCATCTGCATAAGGCTCTTTCAATGCTGCAGAGCGAGAACCCAGTGATCCATCGGTAAACAGCTTGTATCCTCCCTGCTGAACTAAACGATACGGATTGTTGTATTCTTCTTCAGTCACAGGCTCTTTGTCAAACAACTCATCCAGATAAACTGTAATTCTGACGCCAAGCCCTTCTTTTTCAGCTAATTCTTTGTAGTAGTCTATGTCCTCTGCATAGTTCCAAATCTGTGCAGCATAGGTATGTATATTGGTAATTCCTTTTGCATGCATATCCTGCAGTACAGTCTGATATACCTCATCCTTTACACTTTTATCAGACAGCGGATCTGGAATGATAAAGTCAAAGATCTTTGTAGCCTGTTCACGGAAAACGCCATTTGGCATCCCGCTTCCATCCTTTTCCACAATACCGCCTGTTGGCTGCGGATAGTTCTCATCCACCCCTGCAAGTTCCAGCGCCTTGCTGTTGACAACTGCAGCATGCAGACAAACCCTGCGGATTAAAATCGGATGTTTGGTGCTGATCTTATCGAGATCCTCTCTGGTCGGCATTCTATTTTCTGCCAGCTTATTCTGGTCAAAAGCTACGCCCTTAATCCAGGTTCCTTCCGGCGTTTTTTCTGCTTTCTCTCTCATGAGGCTGCATAGTTCATCCATGGTTTTCGCATGTTCCAGATTTACAAAGGTCTGATTCTGACAATAAGCATACATATGCATATGCGCATCAGATAGTCCTGGAATCACGGTTGCACCTTTCAGGTCATATTTTATACGGCTGTCGTATGCTTTTGCATCTTCGCTGCTTCCTGCAAATACGATCTTGCCGTCTTGTATTCCAATTGCTTCTACTGTATCTCCGACAGCCTCCATGGTGTAAATTCTGCCGTTATATAACAGTGTATCTAAGTTTTCCATACGCAAAGCGATTCCTCCCTTTAGTTTACCATAGTTTTTTCAAGAAAACGATATAAAATCTCTGCAGTTTGCACCACAGTATCCATCTGTACATATTCATCAGCGCTGTGGTAATTTTCTCCATCTGGTCCAAAGATCAGCGCCGGTGCGCCCAGTCTGGTTCCCAGATAGTTAAAATCTCCAATGCTCTGAAAATAGGATATATTTGCCTCCTTTCCCGTCACATCGCGTACTGCCTGTGCAAAATCACGGGTATACAGGTTATTTTCTTCTGTCACATATGGCATGAATCCTTTTGAGCCCTCTGATGGCGCTTCCCGAAAACAAATTTCGTATCTGCACTTAACCGCTGCTCTATCAAGGGCTTTCTTAATTTCTGCTTCGATGGTTTGCGGAGATTCTCCTCTGACAATATGCCAAAACAGTTTCACTACAGCTTTATCAGGCACACTGCAGGCACCACCGTCGCAATCTATTGCAACAACACAAGCTGCCCCTTTCCCAAGCTTATCATCTTCCACATAGTTAATGTTTTCCAGTTCTGCAACAAACTTTGAAGCATCTAAAGCCGCACTAATTCCTTTCTGCGGATCTGCCGCATGGGCAGATTTTCCGTAAAACTCGACTGTAAGACCGTAGCCGCCTCGCGCACCCAGGCACATGGTTGGGAAAGCGTTTCCTGTAAATCCTGCACTAGGTTCTGTAATAATGGAATAGTCAATATCCGCAAGCAGTCCGTCTTCTATCATAGCATTTGTCCCCATGCCATAAGGACCTTCTTCCACAGATACTAAGGATAGCAGCAATCTTCCTTTAAATGCTTTATAGGTTTTCAAAAATTTTTGCACTGCCGCTATTGCGGCGGCGCATCCGGACTTCATGTCCAGTGCGCCTACGCCATAAAAGCGGTCTTCAATCATCTCACCGCAGGGGTTTTTACTCCATCCGTCGCAGAGCTTAACGGTATCCAGATGTCCATTGATATGAATGGTCGGACCTTCCTTTCCGCAGCTTGCTTCAATGAGTAAATTCTTCCCATGAAATCCGGTGATTTTTTCTTCGTAATAAGCATGCACCTTAACAGGTATATTTTGTTCTTCGAATATCTGGCAGACATATTCCATGACATCCTCTTCTTCAAAGTAAGGACTGTCAATTGCAACCAGATTTTCCAGAAGCTTGATTACTTCATTACACATTTTTCTTACGCATTAGCCTCGTTTTCTTTTGCAACTGCTGCAGCTTCTTCAGGTGTCTTTTCCCACAAGAACATTTTGAAGCAGGTGCAAAGGATTGCAATAATCGGTGTCAGGTAGCACAGGAATGTGTATGGTGCATAATCCCATGCAGATACGCCCAGTGCGCCTAAGTAAAATACACCGCAAAGTCCCCAAGGTACTAACTGAGAAGTTACTGTACCAGAGTCTTCACAAGTTCTGGATGCCAGTCTTCTCTGCAGGTTCAGCTTGTCGTATGCAGGCAGGTACATTCTTCCTGGAATGATGATTGCTACATACTGAGAACCGGATAAGAAGTTAACGACAACGGAAGTAATATTGTGAGTGATAACCAGACCTCTCGGTGTACGGGTCAGTCTTTCCATCTTGTCCAGGATTGCTTCCATTACCAGACATTTTTCTAAGATACCGCCATAGGACAGACCCAAGTAACCAAGGGACAGCGTCCACATCATGGACTGAATACCACCGCGGTTTACCAAAGAGTCTACGATATCAGAACCAGTTTCCATGGAGAAGCCATTATTCATGTATACCATCAAGTCATACAGGTTATAACCCTGTGTAATTACTGCAATCAACATTGCAAACAGCGATCCTACAACCATAATTGCCAGTGCACTGACCTGCTTAGCAGCAAGTACAACGATCAGAACCAGCGGCAGCAGACTGATGATGACATGCAGTGCATCAATATCGAAGTTTGCCTCAATTGCGCCTAAAATTTCATTTACACTCTCCATATCCATGTTGGATGCAGAGTATTTGCTTCCGATAATAGCATATAATACTAAGCTGATTACGTATGCAGGAACAGTAGTGTAAACCATTGCTCTAACATGGTCAAACAGGTTTGCTTCACAAACACCTGCAGCCAGGTTGGTGGAGTCGGACATCGGAGACAGTTTGTCACCAAGTACTGCACCGGAAATTACTGCACCGGCAGTAATAGGAGCTGGAATACCAAGACCTACGCTGATACCCATGAACGCAACACCAAAGGTAGCCGCTGTAGTCCAGCTGGAACCGATACAGATTGCGGATACGGAACATACCACACAAGCGGTTACCAGGAAAACAGACGGGCTGATAATTTTAAGTCCATAATAAATGAGGGACGGAATGGTTCCACAAGCAATCAGCATCGGAATCAACAGACCGATGAACATCAGAATGAGCATCGGTACGGTAGCGATTTTGCAGCCGTGAAGAATACCCTCCTCAATCTGTGCCCACTTTGTGCCAGTGGCCATCAACAGGATTACTGCAAAGGCAATGGAAAATACCAGAGTCAGATGAATCTCCGGAGAATATCCCAGTACCAGCTGTGCAATAATCACCACAAACAAAAATGCAATAATAACGACGGAAATACCGAACGACGGTTTTTTTAATGTTTTTTCGTTCATTTTCCTTTTGGGTTGTTATACTTTACAACCGCTCTCCTTTCTTTCTTTTTTTGCATTATATACGGGCTCAGTTTTACTTTGTGTTTTATATTTTGTTTTATACCATGTTTATCGGCGGAGAAAACAAACATTTTTCTTAATTCGTCTTCCTGACTGTTTGTGCTATCATACCTTGCTCCTTTTTGAATTAAATTTAGTTTCTTCTGCACAATTTATCGCATATTTGACTTAAATGGTGCATATACAAAAAGACCGCCAAAATAAAAAGCCCTGCGGAGTGCAGGGTAAATTGACTATTGCAAAATCTTTTTAATCGTGGTATATTGGAGTCAAGAAGGAAGCCTTAGCGAACCTTCTGATAAGCTTTAAAATGTATTCAAAACCGTCTCAGGTGGCAGCCCGAGGCGGTTTTACTTTCGGTGGTTATCCCATCTGACAATCCCAATAATCATCAATACGATGACTAGGATTTCATAGTCAGACATTCAGGCTCCTTTCCGAAGATTCGCCGCCATAAGACTTCCATATTTTCTTGACTATACGTATTATACCACGCCTTGTTTCTGCGGACAAGGTTCCTTATTTTTCATCAACTTCCGGCAGTCATATTTGACTTGTATGCGCGTCAGTATCGCATAAAACGCCCCATCAAAACCCACCTTTGCTACCGGGTTAAATTCCATAGAAACAGAAAATGCAGGCTATAACAACCTGCATTTTTCAATATTCTGGAGCTCCCGGCCGGGATCGAACCGGCGACCTGCGCGTTACGAATGCGCTGCTCTGCCAACTGAGCCACGGAAGCAAATCCAGCGGGCGGCGGCTTTTATCATACGCCGCCCGGCATCTATCATATTTATTTAATGACCTCGTAATTACAACCCGGAAAACTCAGGTCAAACCTGCAGATACCCTTATAGTCACAGTAAGTACAAGGGGACTGTTTCTCCGTTTTCTTCGGGTGGATGGCGATTCTGCCATCAGAAAGCTGTCTGCACAGCTTCTCAATCTGTACATCTACATCTGCCTGTAGCTGCTCAAATTGTTCATCACTGAGAAGAAACCCCTCAGAAGTTGCGGAAACCTCACCAGCAGTGTTTCTTCGCAGAGGCAGAATATCCGAAAATCCGCTGAACTCGCCAGCGATATCTTCGATAACCGCACCACTATCTACCATTATACCACTTAATCGGAAAAATTTCCTCATTTCTTTTGAAATTTTTTCAAAAAATTTTTCCCGCTCTGTTCCCGTCAAGTCCACTCGCTGGTCTGCAATATGAAAATAGAATACTCCGGCAGGCCTTCGCACCTTTTCCTGCGCCGCTTTGAGATACAGCATAAGCTGCAAACGGTATCCGGCTCTGGCTTCCTTTTCGTTGAAGGTTTCCTTACCGGTCTTGTAATCTACAATTTTAACCCGGTCGCCTTCTAAAATATCCAATCTGTCAATTTTGCCTTCGATATAAACCGTACTGCTCCCTAGATTCACTTCAATAGGCGCTATACTGCGTTCTCTTCCAAAAGGCACCTCGTAAAGACTTTTCTTGATATTTCCTGCCCGCACCTGCTCCACAAGCGCCCAGCAGACATGAAAACATGTATCCTCAATACGCCTGGTCTTGTAACGTTCTTCATTGCCGAAATCAAAAATTCCTTCCCGGTAATTTGCAGCTTCCAGCTTTGCAATATCGCTGACAAAACTGCGGCATTCATCCTCCGAAATACTGTCCCATCGATCCTCTGCCGTCAGCTTTCGTGAAACTTCCATTAAACACCGATGGTAAATATCCCCGATTTCTCTACTCGATGCCTCATAAATCCGCCGCTCCTGCGGTCTCAGCCCATATGCAATAAAATGGGAAAAGGGACAACGACTGAACTTCTCCAGTCTGGACGGGCTCAGAGTCATCGGCAAATTCATTTCCTTTTTATACAGCAGCGACGCCAGTTCTGGCGAAATATCCTTCTGCGCATTGGTAAAGGACAGCCCCTCGGAAACCCGCTGCAGGCTTTCCGGTTCATGACACTGGTACCAATGTATGACAGCCTTCCACCTGCTGTCGATCTTTTCCCCCCGCCTTACAGAAAGCAGCGCTTCCGTCAAATGGCGCAAGGTATTGACCCTGCCACCTACTACTGCATCGAGATCGCCGCTGCTGACTACATCTGTCTGCACGGTGAGATTTGGAAACAGCCTGCGCAGTGTATCGATGATTTCAGACGGGCGACTTTCCTTGCCGTCTCCGTCGCTGGCAGAATAGCTAATCCACAGGTAATCCGACGCCTTTGACAGGTTCCTGTAAATCGCCAGCTGTTCTTCCATGACACGAATTTTTTCTACTTTACAGATTTCTTTTCCTTCCTCTGCGAAAAATTCCAGTTCTTCCATACTGAAAAGCCCCTCAGAAGAAGCATTTGCAGGAAGCAGACCTTCGTTAGCGCCGATGATAACCACCGCTTTCACCTGACCGCTTCTGGTTCTCTGCATGGTTCCCATGAGAATATCGTCCGCAGTCGGCGGCAACACGCCAATTTCAAGCTGAGACAGTCCGGCAATCAAGAGCTCTACGAAATCCTTCCGTCTAAACTGCTCTTCCCCGGCAAGCTCTGCAATCTGATCCAAAAGTCCAACCATCTGCCCCCAAATCTGTGCAGTCTCCTCCGCCAGATCAAAAAGACCCTGCTCCTCCTGTACGCGAAACAACTCCGCAATCCGCACGCCTAGCCCGCAGTCCTCTATCAAAAAATCATAGTATCGGCAGACAAAATCGCCCATAGATACCGTCTCATCGCAAATCATTTTAAGCCCGGCAAACAGCTCCATCGCCTTTTCTCTTATGGCGTTAAGTTCCTCAAGACCGTCATCTCCGTACTCCATCTGCCCCTTAACAAAAGGCGCCAGCCACATGTTCCCCTTGATCCTGTACTGAATGGAGTAGTTCTCAAGGCGCTCAATTTCTTCATCAGAAAGACTGGAAAACCCAGTTTTCAGCACTTTGAAAATATCGCTGCTCCGATAGTTATACACTACCGTTTCCAACAGTCCCACCGCAAAAATTGCAATAGGCGAACTCAAGACAGACCGCTTTTTGTCATCAAAAACAGGTAAACCCCATTCTTCAAAAACTCTTCCTATAATAGAGCCACGCACGGTCTGATCATTGCAAATTACTACGATATCCCGATAGCGAAGCCCTTTGTCCCTGATTAAATGCAAAATATAGGACGCTGCTGACTCTGCCTCGCTGTACATGTTGGCAGCCTGCACCAAAACGACCGGCGCGTCTTGCTCCTTTAGCAACGGAAAATCGCCGGTTCGTTGCCCCACCGCATAAAACTCTTTTTCAATATGGGAGATAGCTGGATTTCTCACCGCGTCAAAGCCAGTCCCTTCAGTAACCTGCTGCATCCTGCATTCCATATCATAGGCTTCCGCTTGTTTCCGTAAATTCTTCATGACAATTTCCGGCAGCAGAAACAGTTCTTCATCTCTGCAGCCCTTGTCGCAGGTCAAAAATACGCTGACTTCCTTTGCAGTTGCTATGAGATTTCCCAGCACATCCAGAGCTTTCGGTGCAAAACTGTCAAAGCCATATACCCAAATCCTGCTCTCAGAAATCCACGCGGATGAGCGAATTTTACTCATGTACAGGTCGATATAATCCTCAGAGTCAGTATATCTATCCTTAATTTTCTTCTGATATTCACTGAAAATCAGCACAAGATCAGCAAGTTTCGCCCGCAGAACGCTTTCTTCAGAAAGCGCCTGGCTTAGCTGCGCCAAGTCCTGCGGATTCACGTTATACTGCTTCATCTCCGAAATAAAGTTATTCGTCATCTCGATAAATGCCGGTTTTCTGAGACTGCCTTTAAACACTTGCAGCTTGTCCTCGCATTTTCCGGCAATCTGGGTCAGCAGCATATGTCTGCCGTATTTATCGATAAAGGTTTTGCTGCCGCCCCCCTGCTGCGAAAGCAATCTGCTTCCAAGGCGCGACATGCCGATAATCTCCACATCCATCATGCTTTCTGCATGCAAAAACAAGAAAGCCTGCTTCTCTGCTTCCAGCGTGTACTGATCCGGCACGATGACAATCGTCCTGCCTGGATTTTTCTGAATATCCTCGTAGATGAACTTTTCCTTTTCGATACTTTCTCTTCCGTAAAAGATTTGCAGCATAGTGATTCCCCAAATTCTAAAGAATGTCGTACAGATCTTCAGCTTTTGTGATACAGTACTCCGGTCTGTCAGGACCAGTCAAATCAGCTTCCGTAATAGCTTCTGCCCACCCCACCATAACCGCCTTCATGCCGGCATTGTGGGCACATTTAATATCGAACATGCTGTCGCCTACCATCAGCGTTTCCTCTGCCTTTGCACAAAGCCGCTCAAGGGCAATCAGCGCAGGCTCAGGATCCGGCTTATGTTTGTCCGTATCTTCACAAGTTACGATGCAGTCGATCACTTCCATGATACCAAACTTTCTAAGCCCGATCATCGTGGAGTTGCGCAGTCTGGAAGTTACAATGCCCACCTGATACCCCTTTTCCTTAAGACCCTGCAAAAGCTCTATCATGCCAGGGAAGGGCTCTATCATGTCCTCATAAATATCCTTCTGATGGCTCCTGTACATGTCGATGGCATCTTCCGAATTCATATCCGGAAAGTTCTTCACCATACTAATGCCCAAAGGCTCTCCGAAGGTCGCCTTAATATCTGCTTCATCGGCTTCTTTTCCATGAACCGTCCGAAAAACATGCTGCCAGGAATCAATAATCAGTCTATTGGTATTTGCAACCGTTCCGTCAAAATCAAATAAAATCGTCTTTATTGCCATGACAGGCTCCTTTTTCTAGAATTTCATCGTCAGCGCAATCTTTTTCTTCTCCGGATCTACGCTGAGAATTTTTACTTTCACAGTATCTCCCACGGACACCACGTCCATCGGGTGCTTGATAAACTTGTTAGAAAGCTGAGACACGTGCACCAGTCCGTCCTGCTTGACGCCGATATCCACAAAAGCTCCGAAGTCCACCACGTTGCGGACGGTTCCAGTTAGCTCCATGTCCACCTTCAAATCCTCAAAACTCCTAACGTCGTTTCTGAAAATCACCGGTGGCGCGTCCTCACGAGGGTCCCTTGCCGGTTTTTTCATTTCTGCGATGATATCACTTAGAGTCATTTCACCGATACCCAGATCCTCTGCCATTTTCTTTACACTTTCCGAAGGTTTTTTCGCAGGGTACGCCTCCCAAATTTTCTCATCGATATTCTTAGCGCCGCCGCATAAGATTTCCTCCTTGGTAATGCCGATTTTGTTCATCATTTCCTCGGCAGCTTTGTAAGATTCAGGATGTACAGAGGTACTGTCAAGAGGCTCGCTGCCGTCTGCAATTCGCATAAAACCTGCACACTGCTTAAACGCCTTTTCTCCCAGCTTGGAAACTTTCATCAGTTCTTTTCTGTTTTTGAATCTGCCGTTTTCTTCTCTATATGCCACGATGTTCTTGGCGATACCCATGTTGACACCTGCGATATAGGAAAGAAGGGACGGAGAAGCGGTGTTCAAATCTACACCGACTCTGTTTACGCAGTCCTCAACCACATTAGTCAGCGCTGTATCAAGCTGCTTCTGGTTGATATCGTGCTGATACTGTCCTACGCCGATGTGCTTTGGATCAATTTTTACCAGCTCTGCCAGTGGATCCTGCAGACGTCTGCCCAACGACATAGCGCCTCTGGTGGTAACATCAAGGTCAGGATACTCTTCTGTTGCCAGCTTGGAAGCCGAATAAACGGAAGCTCCCGCTTCGTTGACGATGGTGTACTGAATATCGTAATCGTGCTTTTTCAGGAAGTTTGCAACTACCTCTTCGGTTTCTCTGGAAGCAGTGCCGTTTCCGATTACGATGATATCCGTACCGAATTTATTGATAATCTTTTCCAAAGTTCTCTCCGTTCCAGCTACATCATTTTTTGGCTCGGTCGGATAGATGGTGGTGTAGGCTTTCAGCTTTCCTGTCTCGTCCAGCACCGCAACTTTACAACCAGTTCTGTAGCCTGGGTCAATGGAAATTATTTTCTTTCCCTTGACAGGCGGCACCATCAAAAGCTTTTCTGTATTCTTTGCAAAGACCTTTACCGCCTCAGTTTCCGCCCGTTCAGTCAAAATATTGCGCATTTCACGCTCGATGGACGGCGCAATGAGACGCTTGTAAGAATCGGCAATAGTCTCTTCCAAAAGACCTGTAAAGATAGATTTTCCGCGAATGACCTGCTTTGCGATAAGTCCTGTAATTTCTTCACTGTCGATAGCGACTTTTACTTTCAATTTCTTTTCTTTTTCACCGCGATTGACCGCAAGAACTCTGTGGTTCGGCATTTTAGCAATCGCTTCGCTGCTGCCGTAATACATTTCGTAGACAGTCTTCTCCTCCGGATCCGTTGCCTCTGTAGCAATCTGTCCTTTGGCAAAGGTCTTTTCTCTGATTGCCTTGGTCAAATCTGCGTCATCGGCAATCATCTCTGCAATGATGTCCATAGCGCCCTGCACAGCGTCTTCCGCTGTTTCCACTTCTTTATCCGGATTAATAAAATCTGCTGCAAAGTCCAGGGGATTACCTTCTTTCTTCTGCTGCGCATAAAAGATCATTGCCAGAGGCTCCAGTCCTCTTTCTTTTGCTTTGGATGCTCTCGTTGCCTTTTTCTGTTTATATGGCTTATACAGGTCTTCTACTCGCTGCAAAACCTCCGCTTTTTGGATTTCGACTTTCAGCTCTTCGGTCAGTTTGCCCTGTTCTTCAATGAGACGGAGCACTTCTTCCTTTCGGCTCTCCAGGTTGCGCAAGTACTGCAGTCTCTCGTCCATATCGCGAAGAGTCACGTCAGTCAGACCGCCGGTCACTTCCTTTCTGTAACGAGCGATAAAGGGAATCGTATTTCCCTCATCGATGAGCGCAACTGTGCTTTCCACCTGCGCTGTTTTGACTTTAAATTCACTTGCTAATTTTTCAATAATGTTCATATTAATCTTCGTCCCTCTGTTTCAGTTTTTCATTAATAAAGTAGTCGATATCTCCGTCCATCACTGCGCCTACATTGCCGACTTCTGCACCGGTACGGTGATCTTTTACCATGGTGTATGGCTGGAAAACGTAGGAGCGAATCTGGGAACCCCAGGTAATCAGGGAAAAGTCACCTTTCAGTTCCTTTAAGTTTTCCTTGTGCTCCTGCTCTTTCAGTTCCATCAGCTTGGATGCCAGAATCTTCATCGCCATCTCCTTGTTCTGGTGCTGACTTCTCTCGTTCTGGCAAGTTACTACAATGTGGGTCGGCAGATGTGTGATTCGGATCGCCGAATCGGTCTTGTTGACATGCTGACCCCCTGCCCCACTGCTCCTGTAGGTGTCAATGCGCAGATCCTCTGGGTCAATTTCTACAGACATATCGTCTTCGATTTCCGGCATAACTTCCAGCGCCGCAAAAGAAGTCTGTCTCTTTCCTGCAGAGTTAAACGGAGAAATTCTGACTAGACGGTGCACACCTTTTTCGTTCTTCAAATAACCGTAAGCATTTTCACCCTCTACAATTAAAGTTGCGCTCTTAATGCCCGCCTCGGTATCATCCTGCATGTCAACCAAAGTCACTTTATATCCTTTCTTCTCCGACCACCGGACGTACATTCTGTAAAGCATCTGCGCCCAGTCCATAGCATCTACGCCGCCTGTTCCCGCATGTACGGAAATAATAGCGTTGTTATGGTCGTATTTTCCAGATAACAAAGTGTCCAGTTTCAGTGTCTCCAGCTGCTGCTGCAGATTTCCGAAGGCTTCTACGATGGAGTCAGCTTCTTCCTCGTCTTCCATTTCTTCTGCCAGTTCCATCAGTTCTTCCATATCGTCAAGGCCTTTTTCCAGAGATTCATATTTTTCAAGTCTGGTTTCCAGGCTCTTCTTTTTCTTTAAAATGTTCTGTGCCGTGTCGGGATTGTTCCAGAATTCCGGATCCTCCGTCTGCACGCTGAGTTCTTCTAATTGCTTCCTAAGACCCGCAAGGTCAAAGGGACTCACCTACCTCTTTGAGATTCGCCTTTGCAATCGGCAGGTCAGATTTCATCTGATCGAATTGAATCATTTTCTCACATCCTTTACTGTTAAATTCATATTTTATTATTTTATCATAAAAATTCCGGCTTTACATCTGTTTTACACCGGTTTTCTAAAAAAACTGTGCCAGTGCGCCATGGCTTCGATGACTTTCACTGCGAGTCTGTTATTCACAAAATCTCCTCACCGAAAAATCTTAACTCACTTCCCGACTTTCTTCAAAAAATGTATAAAAAGAATCTCCCCACACCTCGCAGAACTTACATTTCACGCAAGATGTTATCTGTAAGGCATTGAATTCTACATAAAATGTAAGTTTTCTCGCGGAAATCCCCGAATTATATATGCAGAACACTATACACGGCTGAAATATTCTCTTGGGCTTATACATTTTTTGAAGATTCCATAGTTTTCGGTTAAGATTCGAGACTTCTCTTATACACTTTTATTGAAAAAACCGGATATAAGTTAAGATATCAAGCTGCGAACGCCGCACTTTGCTAAAATTTCTTCTGCACACCGCAATGCTGGCAGGTCCTTTCTTCTGCAGCCTTCGCATGATTCTCAAAATAGGGCTCTGCCCACTTTGCAATATCGATCAGCACCGGCAATACAGTCCTGCCCTTTTCTGTCAAACCATATTCCACCCGCGGTGGAATTTCATCGTAGGATCTTCGCAGTACAATTCCCTCTTTAATTAAATCCTTCAAATTTGCCGCCAGAACTGCGTCAGTTATATTGCGCATTTCTTTGCGAATTTCGCTATAACGCACCGGTTCTTTCCCCGCTAGTACACAAATAATACGGGATTTCCATTTTCCACCAAAGACTTCCAGTCCATATTCCAAAGGGCAGCGAATGTCCTTCTCCAGTTTTGCCTGATACATGCTTATCCTCCTTTTCCGTCAGTTTGCATTATATCAATTTTACTATTTTTTTACAAGTCACTATTCTTTTTAATAGTTACTAATAAATATAATCATATCTTATTTTTTAGTAGCGAATTTGTTATAATATGGTCAAACATACATTATTAGGAGGAATATTTCGATGTTAAGTGAAGCTGTAAAAAATTTACTCAATGAACAGTTGTGGTACATTGCCACCTTTTCCGACGAACCCAACGCTGTACCGGTAGGATTTAAGATGGTATCAGACGATGAAAAGCTGATTGTCGGAGATGTTTTCATGGAAACCACTGCAAAAAATATTCAGGCAACCGGCAAAGCTGCAGTTTCTGTATGCAACCCGGCTACTTCCGAGGGCTATCAAATCAAGGGTTCCGCCGAATACCTGAGCGAAGGTCCGGTAGTAGACATGCTTAAAAAGGTTGCCGCCGAAAAATTTGGCGGTGCGCTGGCCGCAAAAGGTGCAGTTGTTATCACCCCCGAAAAAGTGATTGTAACCACACCGGGACCGGATAACAAAAAAGAGCTGTAAGCTTGGACGCGAAAGAAATCCGCACATCTTCAAAAATGAACCGTGCGGATTTTTTAATATGTTCTCTCTTCCGTGAAAACCCGTTCCATCGAGTAGTCCCACTCATCTACAGGCAGTCTTTCTACCTTCTGCACTTCAAAAGCAGCAGCGATGACAACCGCATTTGCACACTGCGGCAGAAATCTATCATAGTAGCCAGCTCCCATACCCATGCGGTTCCCCTTTTCATCAAAGGCAGTACATGGACAAATCACCAGATCAATATCCTCCGGCGACACAACAATGGAATGCTTTCGCACTGGCTCCATGATGCCGTAGGCACCTTTTTCCCATGCACCTTCTTCTTTCTTTGGTTCCAGCGCAATCATCTCTCCCGGGCCTGTGCATAGCGGATAAACAAGCCGCTTACCGGCATGTTCTGCAATCTGTTCCAGCTTTTCAAGGCGCACTTCACCCCGCACACCCTTATATAACATGATGATTTCAGCCTCTTGAAACTCCGCCGAGACTGCGATGTGCTCCGATATTTTTGCGGACAACTCCTGCCTCTGTACACCGCCCAGGCAATCCCTTGCAGAAATTGCACTTTTGCGAATTTGCTCCCTATCGTTCAATTTTTCTCTCCTTACGTGATAACCAGCACAAGTTGTGCAAATTTACATGTTTACATCTTCCATGCACAACTCCAATCATCGTAAGTTGTGCAAGCGCTAGCAAAACCAAGATCCCTACACAACTCTAATAGCAAAATGCTTATATGTCCTCGATATTCGGCTTCGCCTCCGATTCAGGTTATGTGTCAGCGATAAAACAGCTCAAATTTACACAACCTTTCCCACCAAATCTTAAAGAAAATCAAAAAGTTGTGCAGAGGCATGATAAAAAAGCCAATCTGCACAACTGATAACTCTATGGGGTTTGCATCAAGCCTAAAAACGCTCAATTTTGCACAACTTTACTCCTCTTTCGCCTCCGCCGTCTTTGGCGGCATCAGCTCAGATAATTGGGCAACGTTTCGCTATCGCTTCACTCCTCCGGTCTCCAGTCTACAATCGACTGGCTCCCTTCGCTGTCCGATTTTCCATTCCCACTGAAGTGGGGGAAAATCAGCTAGGATCTCCCACAGCAGTTCTTATATTTCTTACCACTGCCGCATGGGCATGGATCATTTCTGCCGACTTTCGGCTGATCGCGTCTGTAGGTTTCCGGCTTGTTTTCCCGCTCCGGCACCTGCGCACCTTCTGGAAGCTGCCCTTCGCCCTGCATTGCTCGAACGGTATCGTCCTCAACAAAGTCTGATTTCGTTGCTTTTTCCGCTTCCATGATAGCACGGCGCTCTGTCTTCGTTTCAACAGTTACGTTATAGCAGTACTTCACCGTGTCTTCCTGAATTGCGCTGATCATCTGCTCAAACATGTCAAAGCCTTCTTTTGCGTAAGCTGCAGCAGGATCCTGCTGCCCCAAAGCACGCAGACCGATACCGGATTTCAGCTGATCCATAGCGTCGATGTGATCCATCCACAGATTATCTACGACACGAAGAAGAATCATGCGCTCAACTTCTCGCATCTGCTCCGCACCGATTTCAGCTTCCTTCAACTCATACAGTTTTTCAAACTCAGCGATAACCGACTCACGCAAAGACTCTTCTGTCATATCGCGAAGTTCTTCTGCTGTATGGGAACTCTTTCCGCGATAATTTGCGGTAATCTTGCGCAGGTTCTTGTTCATCGTCTCAAAATCCCATTCCTCAGGGAATTTGGAATCTACTACAATCGGATCGATGATTGCATTTACAATCGTCTTCATCATATTGATGATATACTCTCGCAAATCTTCACCAAAGAGCACCTTGCGGCGTTCTTCGTAGATGATTTCTCTCTGCTTGTTCATGACATTGTCATACTGCAATACATATTTTCTGATGCCGAAGTTCTTGCCTTCCACCTTTTTCTGTGCACCTTCGATGGCACGGGAAAGCATGCCTGCTTCAATCGCTTCATCCTCTTCAAGCCCCATTCTGTCAACCAGCTTCTGCATTCTCTCGCCGCCAAAGAGGCGAAGCAGTTCATCTTCCAATGAGATAAAGAACTGAGTCTGACCAGGGTCGCCCTGACGACCGGAACGACCTCGCAACTGGTTATCAATACGTCTGGATTCGTGGCGTTCAGTACCGATGATGCAAAGCCCGCCAAGTTCCACAACTTTCTGCTGTTCTTCTTTTCTCTCTTCCTTAAACTGCTGATGCAGCTGATTAAATTTTTCTCTGGCTTCATTGAGCGCCGGATCATCAGATTTGATAAAGCTGGATGCGAAGGAAATCTCTTCGTCAGAATAGCCCTGCTTCTTCATTTCCCGTTTCGCTTCAAATTCCGGATTGCCACCCAGGATAATATCGGTACCACGACCTGCCATATTAGTCGCAATGGTTACCATGCCAAGGCGACCTGCTTCTGCAACGATTTCGGCTTCCTTATCATGCTGCTTCGCATTGAGCACGTTGTGTTTTACACCGCGCTTTTTTAGCATATCGCTGATCATCTCGGATTTTTCAATAGAAATGGTACCTACCAACACTGGCTGTCCAGTTTCGTGCACCTGGGCAACTCTATTTGCGATAGCTTTGACTTTACCCCGCTCTGTCTGGTAAACGGAATCGTCCAAATCTTTTCTGGCGATTTCGCGGTTGGTTGGAATCACCACGACATCCATATTGTAGATGTCGCGGAATTCCTCTTCCTCAGTCTTCGCCGTACCGGTCATGCCTGCCAGCTTGTTGTACATTCTGAAATAATTCTGCAAAGTGATGGTTGCCAGCGTCTTAGATTCTGAGCGAACCGCTACTCTTTCCTTTGCTTCGATTGCCTGATGCAGACCGTTGGAGAATCTTCTTCCGAACATAAGACGACCGGTGAACTCGTCAACGATGATGATTTCTCCATCTTTTACGATATAGTCTACATCTCGCTCCATCAGATTACGCGCCTTCAGAGCCTGCAGCACGTGATGGTTGATCTCCATATTCTCAGGGTCGCCATAGTTATCCACCTTAAAGAAGGCTTCCGCCTTGGCAACGCCTTCATCCGTCAGCGCTACCTGCTGGTCTTTTTCTTCTACCGTAAAGTCCGTTTCCTTAGTCAGCGTCGTAACAAAGCGGTCCGCAGTTTTATATAAATCCGTAGATTTTGCACCTTTGCCGGAAATAATCAGCGGCGTTCTAGCTTCATCTACTAAAATGGAGTCGACTTCGTCAATGATGGCAAAGTTCAGGTCGCGCTGCATGAGTTCTTCCTGATAAATTACCATATTGTCTCTCAAATAATCGAAGCCGAATTCGTTATTGGTTCCGTAAGTGATATCCGCCATATAAGCAGCTTTTCTCTCTTCGCCGGAGATTCCGTGAATAACACAGCCCACGGAGAGCCCCAGGAAGGAATAGAGTTTACCCATCCATTCTGCGTCACGCTTTGCCAGATAGTCGTTGACTGTAATCACATGCACCCCCTTGCCTTCTAAGGCATTGAGGTATGCTGCCAGCGTTGCCACCAAGGTCTTACCTTCACCAGTTTTCATTTCGGAAATTCTTCCCTGATGTAAAACCACCCCGCCTATCAGCTGTACGCGGAAATGTTTCATGCCCAGGCTTCGCACCGCCCCTTCACGGCAGACCGCAAAAGCCTCTGGTAAAATGTCATCCAGTGTTTCACCATTTGCAAGCCTCTCCTTCAGTTTTGGCGTCATTGCCTGCAGTTCCTCATCGGATAACTTCTGCATATCCTCGTCTAGTGCCTCAACCTGATCTACTATTTTAGATATTTTCTTAATTTCTTTTTCATTTAGATCACCAAAGATCTTTTCCATCAGTCCCATAGTCTGTATTAATTCCCCTTTCTGTTCGTCTGCTCTTCTTCAGGTTTTTCCGTAACTCTTAAATTAATTTCAATTGCTTTGCGTTCGTCAGCCTTGATAACCCGACCTTCAAATAATTTATTTCCTACTTCATATTCAAAAGTATCTCCCGCCTTCGGCAGTTTATCAAGCTGCAGTACAACCCAGCCGTTGACGGTAGTTGCATCTAGCTCTACCTCTTCATCAAAGTAATCAAACATTTTCTCTACGTTAGTACTGCACAGGACTCTATAGCTTCCATCCTGCAGCTGCGTAATCTCCTGAGATTCCACTTCGTCATGCTCGTCGTAAATATCACCGACCAGCTCTTCAATAATATCCTCCATCGTGACAAGCCCCGCCGTCCCGCCGTATTCATCGACGATAATAGCGATATGGGTTTTGTTCACCTGCAGCTTTTTTAAAAGATCTGCCGCTTTCATAGAACCTGCTACGTAAACTACAGGTTTTACATAGTCAGAGATTGTCTTCTTAGAACCAGAAATGTAATTGTGAAAATCCTTCTGATTGAGAACTCCCAATATCTTATCCAAATCATCCTCATAAACCGGCAATCTCGAATAGCCGGTTTCCATAAACATCTTCGCTACATCTTTCTTCGTAGAATCAATTTCGATTGCCTTAATATCTACACGGGGTGTCAGCACATCCCACGCTTCAAGTTCATTAAATTCGATAGCATTCTGAATCAGCTCGCTTTGCTCTGCCGCCAGATTCCCTTCCGTTTCAGCTTCCTCCACAATAGTCAAAAGCTCGTCTTCCGTAATTCCCCTGTTATCTACCACCTTAAAAATCTTCGCAAGAAGTTTCTTCCATTGGCTAAAAACGAAGTTGATTGGCGTTAAAATCACCATCAGCACATTGATAAAACCTGATGAAAACATAGCAAAACTTTCTGGACTCTCCTTCGCCAGGCTCTTTGGAGAAATCTCACCAAAAATCAATACGACGACGGTGACAACTACAGTTGAAAGTGTTGCCCCATATTGCGGCGTTAATTCCAGAAATAAAGCTGTCGCAACTGCGGTCATCCCTATATTTACAATATTGTTTCCGATTAAAATCGTCGAAAGTAAATTATCGTATTTGCTTTCTAACTCCAATACTCGTTTTGCTCGTTTATCCCCATCTCCTGCCAGATTCTTCAGTCTGATCCGGTTAAGCGATGTGAACGCCGTTTCTGTTGCCGAAAAATACGCCGACAAAACCACAAAAATAACAATAATCCCGATAGAATACCCTATATGACTATCCATATATTTCCTGTTTTCCTCCTCATATTTTGAATTAAAAAAAGGTACTTGTAACATAGTATTTTACCACATATATCAAAAAAAATAAAGGATTTCACACAAACTCCAACTTTTTTCTGATAGGAATTCGTGCTATACTAAGCATATAAACAAAATACGGAGGAATACGACATGTCCACAAAAACCGAACTTTTAAAACTGCTCAGTGAAAATACAGGAATCTTTCTTTCCGGTCAGAAAATCGGAGAAGAATTACAGGTTTCCAGAAACGCCATCTGGAAAGCTATGAAGCAGCTTAAAGATGAAGGTTATCATATAGAAAGCAAGCCCAGCGTCGGCTATCGTCTAAAAACAAAGAGCAACATTCTCACCGATGCCTCTGTCGTCGGCGATCTTCGCTACCCCTGTGATCTGCGCGTCTTTGACACCGTGGATTCCACCAACAATGTAGCGAAGGAAATCACCGTTGGAAATAAACCCGTTATGGTGATTGCCAACAAGCAGGAAGCCGGCAGGGGTCGTCTGGGCAGAATGTTTGCTTCACCCTCAGGAACTGGACTGTACATGACCATTGCCCTGCGACCAACCTTTGATTTGAATAAATCCCTCTACGTTACTATGGCCGTAGCTGTGGCAGTCTGCCGCGCCTTGGAAAAAGTAGCCGGCGTCAAAGTAAAAATCAAATGGGTCAATGACCTTTTTTATAAGAACAAAAAAATCTGCGGCATCCTCACAGAGGCGCAGACCAATTTTGAATCAGGAAAAATTGACAGCCTGATCATTGGGATCGGTGTCAACTGTTTCCCCGGCAGCTTTCCAGAAGATCTGAAAGATATCGTCGGCTGTGTATCCGACAAGAAGAACGCCTTCTCCCGCGGAAAGCTGGCAGCTGAAATCTATAATCAGACTCTAGAAATACTGGAAAATCTAGAAAGCAAGTCTTTCCTCATCGAATACCGCACAAAGTGTTTTCTCTTAGGCAAAAATATCCGTATTCATGCCAATCTTAATGAAACATCCATTAAAGCCAGAGCCATCGATATCGACGATAATGGCGGACTGGTAGTGGAATACATGGAAGGTCCTAAAATGCGTCAGATTGAAACCCTCACCACGGGGGAGGTATCCGTGCGACTAGAAGAATAGCTGCTTCTGCCCTGTGGAAAAATACATATTTTCAAAGAAAATCCCGAAAATGTGCATATTAGTCTGCATATTTTCGGGATTTTTGCGTTATATATGCACATTCGCCGCACCGAACCGACAATCCGGCTGCTATTTCAGAGGTTTTTATTGAAAAAAATGCATATCAGGAGAAGAAACATCAAAAATATGCAGATTTCCTCAAGAGTTTATGCATATTTTAGGCTCTTTTCCCGGATATATGTACAAGTAGTAAAAAACCTTTTGATTTTTATATATTTATTGGATTATTTAATTTCCTCAAAGGAAGCCGGCTCGCCATCTTTAAATTCCACTGCATAGCCGAATCCTGGCTCCGGCATCCAGTCCCACATGCTGCCCTTTGCTGCCGGAAAAAGTTCCTGCATAACGGCAGAAATTACACCGCCGTGACAGATTACGACTGTGATTGCGTCCTTGCCGTCGTGGCGATGAGAAAGTTCTTTCAAACGGTGATAACCGACAAGTTCCCTAAGGCCGGCAGAAATTCTGGCTGCAAAGGCATTTTTCGTCTCGCCGCCAGTCAAAACCGCCTCACCGGTCTCGTCCCAGCACCAAGCAGAAAATTCCTCATTATCCTTTAGCTCCTCGTAGGATTTGCACTCGTGATCTCCAAACTCCATCTCCCGCAAATTGCGAATCACACCATGATTACGCTCTCCAAAAATCAGCTCAAAGGTTTGCTCCGTGCGCAAAAGTCCTGTCGTATAGCAGTCTGCGTCCTCCGGAATTTGCGGATATATGCCGCCAGAAGCAGCTTTCTCCAGTGCCGCGATACCTTCATCCGCCAACGGTAAGTCCGCCGCACCGTAAAACCATTTCTTCTGATTTCCCTCCGTAATTCCATGTCTGATCAGGTAAATTTTTGATACCATTGTCTCACCTTAATTATTTAATCTTGCTGCCGATTCCGCAGAAAATACGAATCACTTCGTCTGCCTCCTGCCCCAAATAGGTCATACACCTGCTGGTAGCCTCTCTCCATGCCCGTTCGGTCTTGTCCATAGGCACCACTCCCTGAGAAATATCATCGCAGATAATAATTTTGTCCCGCAGCTTATCAATATTGTCTTCCAGACACTCCTTCGCATTGACATCTTCCTTAATGCATGCCAGCACAAAACGGTCCAGATTATCAATAACCTTTCTATCAAAGTTCAGCACCATGGACTCCATATCGCAATGGTGTACATCTTTTTCCGTCAAGTCGTAGTTCTTTAGCGCATAATCCAATTTTCCCTGATACGCACCACCGAAAATAAAAATCATTTCTTTTCCCATCCTTTCCTAAAGCACCGCCAGCGCAAAAATGCCTGCCAGTTCACCGATACAAATGGTATACCCCGCAATATCGCCGCTCATACCACCTAATTGTTTCCTCGCATAAAGACATGCGATAAAGCCGACAACAGCAATCACTGCGCTGCAAATCAGCATCTTAATCCATCCTGCGCCTAGAAGCACAGAAAGCCCCATTACAAGCCCTGTTTGCAGCAGCACGGAAAGCCGATACTTCCATCTGCCCGGAGCTTTGTAGTCTTCCACATACTGGCTGTGCCCAATAGGCTGATACACAAGCACCGCAAGTCCGCTAATCGCCCGGCTTACCACAGGTAAAGTCAAAAGATCTGCATAGCTAATTCTATAAATCGCCGTCGACATAGCTGCAAACCATGCAAGAAGCAGAAACGCTACCGTCACCACCGCAAAAGCACCGACTGTGGAATCCTTTAGAATCCTCTGCCGATCTTCTAACGGACGTCTGGACATAATTGCATCGTTGCAGTCCATAAAGCCGTCCATATGCATAAACCCGCATATGGCAAAAATATAAAACATCATAAGGAAGCTGATCAAAAGCGGTGATAATTCTATCCGCAGCATGATCCAAAACAGTCCCATCCAAAGTAAACCGATCACCAGCCCGATGGATGGCAGAAATGCCAGCATCATGTTTTTTAACTGGCTGTCCCACCGTTTATACGGACAGGGAAGCGTAATAAAATTTCCCCATGCCATAAAAAAACCAATTATAAATTTCTTCATTTATCTTCCTCACAGTATTCGTATATATGTCCAAAAGCCACTTCGATGACTTTGTCACAGGTCTTCGCAAGGGTCCTGTCGATGAGCGCCAGCGCCTTTCTATAGCTTTCCGTATAAGAATCAAATATTCTACCATCTGAATAAATATAGTCCGATACGAACACTGTATTTCCCGTCTTTTCTGCAAAGCGCACCAGTTCTTTGCAAACCCGCTCGCCTGCACCAAGGTCAATAGTTCCATCCTGCCTGAACATCTCGTTGGAAAGCAGCGCCGTCACACTGTCAAGAAGAAAGGCTCCACCTGCGTCCACTTCTCCATCCAAAGCTTTTTCAATCTGGATTCCCTGTTCAATGGTCTCAAAGCCCCATCCCTCCCGGTCACCGATGTGTCGGGTAATTCGCTCTCTATCTTCATCGTCGGTAGGAATCATGGTTGCCAGATAATACAAAGGAACTCCTTCCTCCTGAGACATTCTCTTTGCAATCCGCTGGGCATACATGGACTTCCCATTCTTGCAGCCGCCGCTGATAAATACATTCATTAGAATAATTTTTCCCTTCTAATTTCTTCTAAGTAATCGCCGTCAATAGACGCTTCTTCCAAGGTCTTCATGATATTCATGGATGCAATGGCAGTTTCGATAATTTTAAATGCAATCGGGCAGCCGCTTCCTTCTCCAAGACGCATGCCAAGATCAAACATCGGCGCAAGACCCAGTCGATCCATTGCAATCACATAACCGATTTCGTAGGATTTGTGGGAAGCAAACATATAATCCACCACCCTCGGATTCAGTTCCTTGGCAACACAAGCCGCAACAACGGAAATAAAACCGTCAATTATAACCGGAATCCTGTAAATACCTGCACCCAAAAATGCACCTACCATAGCACAGATATCGTAGCCTCCAACTTTTGCCAGCTTCTCTATAGGATCGCTCATGCACCAGCTGTTGACTGCATCGTCTACGATTTTCAGCTTCTTAGCAAGTCCCTCATCGTTAAGTCCGCCGCCTCTGCCAACTACGTCCTTTGCAGGTGCGCCGGTCAATGCGCTCAAAACTGCAGAACTGGTAGTCGTATTTCCGATACCCATTTCACCGACGCCCATAAGCTGTACGCCAGCTTTTTTTGCCGCCTCCGCTGCTTCAATCCCGATGAGGATAGCTCTTACCGCTTCCTCTCTGGTCATAGCGGCTTCCTTTGCCAGATTCCGCGTACCGTTTGCAATTCTTCTATTTACAATCTTGACAGGAATCTTTCCCTCTTCTGTCAGCATAGCATCCGTATAAAGTTCCTGCGGAATTTCCATGGCAACGCCCACATCAGTTACTAAAAGATCAATGCCATAATACTTTGCCATGGAGCTGACTCCGGTATATCTTCTGGTAAAATTGATAGTCTGGGACAAAGTAACAGACTGCGGTGCAGACGCGACGCCCTCTGCAACGACACCATTATCTGAAGACATGATGACAACACACTGCTTCGACACATCATTTCCTACAGCTTTTCCGGTAATCCCTGCAATTTTTATGGAGATATCCTCAAGCTTACCTAAACTTCCCGGCGGTTTTGCCAGGTAATCCTGCCGCTGTTTTGCTGCTGCCATTGCCCCTTCATCCAAGGTTTCTATTTTTCCAATTAGCTCAAATAATTTTTTTTCGTTGCTCATCTTTTGTAACCTTTCTTCTACATCTCTCTTTCATTCACAATAAATCTATTTTACCACAATTCCAAACGAGGGAAAAGCACGGATTTTTCATTGAAGCCTATAAACACATCAGCATATAGGACGGCAGATAAACTGTTTGGCCTTCTTTTCTGTAATTTCTATGTCGCTTCAGTCAGTTTTTGCGCCACTGTATTTTCAAAAAACATGCCTTCATTTGTACAAAATACAACTACCCCTTTGCTTTTTTGTATGAAAAAAAATGTTCTCCGCTTGTAATGTTTTCCTTTTTTTAATATAATTGAGATACGAAATAATTCTGATTAATAAAGAGGATTTAATTTTATGAGTAAAAAAATGCGCAGTAACATCTTACTGCTGATTACAGCAGTCATCTGGGGTTCCGCCTTTGTTGCCCAAAAAGCGGGCGCTTCATTGGAGCCTTTCACATACAACGGAATTCGTATGTTTATCGGCGGGCTTGTGCTGATTCCCGTCATTTACGTGTTTAAAGCACTGAGCAAGGACAAAGAGGAAGCACCTAAAACAGAAGCGGAGCTTGCCGCTGAGAGAAAAACCCTCATCGTCGGGGGTATCTCCTGCGGTGTCGTCCTATGTATCGCTTCTACCCTGCAGCAGTTCGGACTATATTTTGAAACTAGTGCCGGAAAGGCTGGATTCATCACATCCCTTTACATCGTCATCGTACCGGTACTGGGTTTATTCCTGCGACAAAAGGTAAAACCTATTGTCTGGGGCTGCATTGTCATGGGCGCATTCGGATTCTATCTGCTGACCATGGCAGGAAAAGGAGAAGGCTTTACCATTCATACCGGTGAACTGTTTGTTCTGATTTGTGCAGTCGCTTTTTCTTGTCACATTCTGGTAGTTGATCACTTTTCTCCAAAATGCGACGGTATCAAGCTTTCCTGCATCCAGTTCCTGACCGCCGGTATAATCGGAATCACATGTATGTTCATCTTTGAAACACCGATACTTGCAGATATTTTAGACTGTTGGCTGCCGATTCTGTACTGCGGCGTCATCTCCTCAGGTGTTGCCTATACTTGTCAGGTTTTAGGTCAAAAAGACGCAGAGCCTGCTGCGGCCTCTTTGATTCTAAGTCTGGAATCTGTATTCTCTGTGCTCTTCGGCGCACTGATTCTAGGCGAACGGCTCACACTGCTGGAGGGGCTGGGCTGCATTGTCATCTTCATTGCAGTTATAATACCACAGCTTCCATCCAAAGAAGAGCGCTTACAGGCAAAATAACAATAATAAGCACACCACTTCCAAAAGTATAATAAGAAACGCGAAATTGGGTCAGTTCCACTGTGCCCCTTTTCGCGTTTTCTGAAGAAATCACCAACCAAAGCAAACGCGCAGGTCTTGCAAGACTGCGCGTTTTGTCGTATACTGAAAGTATCAAATTGGAAATACCAAAACTTAACAGAACAGGAAGTGATACCAATGATTAATCGAAAGGAAGCTTTGGAACTTTTGAAAAAATATAACAAGGAGGAGTTTCACATCCATCACGGCATTACACTGGAATGTGTCATGCGCTACATGGCGAAAAAACAGGGATTTGACGAGGATGCGGAATTCTGGGCAATTTGCGGATTGCTGCACGACATCGATTTTGAGATGTGGCCGGAAGAGCACTGCAAAAAAGCGCCGGAACTCCTGCGTGAAGCCGGTGTGGACGAAGCGATTATCCATGCGGTTTGTTCCCACGGCTACGGTCTATGTTCTGACGTAGAACCGACCCACCTGATGGAAAAAATCCTATTTGCGGCAGACGAACTGACCGGACTCATCGGCGCTGCTGTTATTTTGCGCCCTTCCAAAAGCTGCAAGGATATGGATTTAAAATCTTTAAAGAAAAAATTTAAGGACAAGCGCTTTGCTGCAGGCTGTGACAGAGATGTCATCAGAACCGGCGCTGAACAGCTGGGCTGGGAACTGGAAACACTCATGGCTGAGGTCCTCGAAGCCATGCAGGCTTGCGAAGACGAAATCGCAGAATTGGAGAAATAAATCATGTTTTACGAAATGACCATTGCAGGCTGCAAGCGCCAGCTGCCTCTTTGCAAAATCAACGATGAACTTTATATCGGCGCATTCATCATGTTCAGCGATGTAGAAATTACTCGCGCCAGCGCCGCTGCGCTGCTTGAAAAAGCACCGGAATTTGACGTGATTATTACTGCGGAATCTAAGGGTATTCCCCTTGCTTATGAAATGGCAAGACAAGCTGGCATCAACGATTATATCGTTGCCAGAAAGGGACCGAAACTCTATATGCAGAATGTCATCACCACAGAGGTGGACTCTATCACTACCGACCACATTCAGACACTGTGCCTGGGTCAGACGGAAATTGATAAAATGAAAGGCAAAAAAGTGCTTATCATCGACGACGTCATCAGTACCGGCGAATCTCTGCTTTCTATAGAAACCCTGCTGAAACAGGTCGGCTGCGAAATCGCAGGCAGAATGGCAGTCCTTGCAGAAGGCGAGGCTGCAGACCGAGACGATATTATTTTCCTGGAAAAACTTCCTCTTTTCAACGCAGATGGAACAGTAAAATAGCATACAAAAAGCTGCCAAGGGGAAACCCACAGGCAGCTTTTTTCACAATTTTAGAATCTCAACGACAGGCAAGTCAGACTTCCGTCAATCTTTCTAAATTCTCCGGTGTCCACCAGTACAATCGGGTATCCTAAATCCTCGATGATTTTCTGTGTCTTAGGATAGCCTTCCGGTACAAGTACTGTGCCATTGATGTTCATACTGTTGATTGCATAAAGCTCGTCTGTATCGACGACAAACCGGTTAAAATCCTTGAACGCAGGCATCTCATTCATAACAGGCGTAACCAGCATGTTGTTATTTTCAAGATAGATGACAAAGTCCTTCAAATGCAGCCCCTCTGTTACAGGAACAGTTGAAGAAGTGTAACCGAATTTCGTCACGATATCATTAAACTGCTTTGCGCCCTCTTCATTAGTACGGTCAGACAGACCAACATAGAAGTGATCCCCAACTCTCATGACATCGCCGCCTTCCATGGTTCCCGGTGCTTCGATGTAGAAAATCTGAGAATCGTCGTAAAACTTTTTGATTGCTCCGATAATCTCGTGTTTCTCCCCGTTTCTTGAATCCGTCGCCGGATTGGTAATCACTGCGCAGCGCTCCATCACGACCGCAGGGTCCTCTACAAAACAGGAATCCGGAAATCTTTCATCTGCCGGAAGTTCTGTAACCTCAAGTCCCAGACTGCGAAGCACCTCCACATAGTGGTCATGCTGCTTTACCGCATTCTCATAATCTGGCGTACCGTCACAGAACTGCGCAGTAGAAATCCCGTCAATTAATGCCTTACATGGCTTTCTTGTAATCGCCCTTGTAAACATACACTTCCTCCTCAAAATTTATCTTTTTCTTAAAGTTCTTAACTATATTTTTACTATACCGCAAACCGAAAGATTTTAAAAGCGCATATTTATCATAGATTCCATGATTTTAGCACATAAAAAGACACCCAATCCTCATGGATTGAGTGTCTATCTTCCTATATGTTATTCTATTTTTCTGTCTCGTCGTCTTTTTCTACCAGCTTGCCATATACCACAAGTCTGGCGTCTTCAAACTCATAAGTGCAGGTACTGAGCATCACAATCCGATCTTCTGCGCTTACCTCCACCTCATCAATATTGATCAGGCTGTTCTTCTTGATCTGTGCCAGATAGTTGGCTTTTTCCTCGTAGCTGTCAAACTGACATTTGTACATCGGGCTGTCCGCCGGTATACGAATCACACCGAAAATCTCAACATCATACTCGTGTTTCGGTGTAATCAGCTGCATCACCGGATGCTTGTCATAATATCGCTTGCTCTCATATTCTGTCAAAGAGTGGAACATGCTACCGTCTTTCATGCGGTGTCCATAAATTATCGTATTAAAGTCTCTGAAAGGCTTTTCCACGCGGTAATCGATAAACAGTGAGCCTTTTCCATTCCACTCTCCGTTTACCATGCGGTACAAATAGTAGCTGTTATCGTCGCCCTGCACTACCGGATAATTGATAACCGTACCTTCTGAATAAAGCCATGCTTTCACATCCTTGTTCTGCTTCCGCAATGCTTTGAAATTGATGTTCTCTATATCCTCCATATCTTCTATGCCAGCAAGAAGCTGCAGCTGTTCATAAGCTTTGGTTCCCTCGTGATACTCGCTTAAAATTCCCACGATTTTATAGATACAGACACCGATAATAATCAAAAGCACAAGGATGATAATTTTATATATAATTTTACCTTTCTTTTTCTCCTGCTTCTCCATAAATCTCATCTCCTTTGTCCTTATTGTATCATAAAATAATTTCCATTTCATTGTTTTGCGCATAATTTTTTCTCAGGGTCAAATATTAAATCCATGGAATTGATAGTATTTATTTTAGGCGGCGTTTTTTATGGTCTTACGGAAATTCTTTATCGTGGATACACGCATTGGTCCATGGTACTGACTGGCGGTGCCGTCGCCTTCACTTTTTATTTGCTGACACCGTTTCTCCTTCATACGAACATTTTCTTTGCCGCAGCGGTCGGCGCTCTCATCGTAACATTTTACGAATTTTCTATGGGCGTTGTCGTAAACCTGTGGCTGCAGTGGGATGTCTGGGATTACTCTGCACTGCCCGGCAATATTTTAGGACAGGTCTGCCCAAAATATACAACCTACTGGTTTGTATTATGCCTTGCCTTCTTCGCATTGATAAAATATAATAAAGGTATATTTCTATACTGAAAATGCGACAGGAGATTTCATTATGCCAAGATATGATTACGGTAAGCTGCAAAACGGCAGTGATATAAGAGGAATTGCTTTAGAAGGCGTAGAAGGTGAACATGTGAACCTGGACACTGAAGCCGCAGGAAGAATCGCCAGAGGATTTTTATTCTGGCTGCACCATACCACTGGTAAAGAAGCAGCACAGCTGACGGTTTCTATCGGCAGAGATCCGAGACTTTCCGGCGAAGCTATAGTAAAAGCATTCTGCGATGCCCTCGCGCCATACGGCTGCAAAATTTTAGACGCAGGACTGGCTTCCACGCCCGCCATGTTTATGTCCACTATCTTTGAAGAGTATCAGTGTGACGGTGCAGTTATGGTAACCGCCAGCCATCTTCCCTGGAACCGCAACGGCATGAAGTTTTTCAGCAAAGAAGGCGGACTTAACAAAGGCGATATCGCTGACATTATTACCTTTGCAGAGTCCGACTCAGTACTTAATTCAATCAGACCCGGCGCGCCATCGGAAATAAAAGAAATTCCGCTGCTGGATACTTATGCTGCCCATCTGCGCAAACTGATTACAGACGGCGCTGCCGCCGGCGACACGCCGCTTTCCGGCATGAAGATTACCGTAGACGCAGGTAATGGCTCCGGCGGATTTTACGCGGAAAAGGTACTAGCGCCACTGGGTGCGGACGTTTCTTCCAGTCAGTTCCTTGAACCGGACGGACATTTTCCAAACCATGCACCGAATCCGGAGGACAAAAAAGCCATGGCGGCGATATGTCAGCAGGTTCGTACCTGCGGTGCCGATTTGGGGCTGATTTTTGATACGGATGTGGACCGTTCCTCTGCGGTCGATGAGCACGGCAACGAAATCAACCGAAACGGCATTGTTGCAATGGCTGCGGCTCTGATTGCAGATCAGTACCCGGGTACAACCGTTGTTACAGACAGCATTACCAGCAAGCAGCTGACTGCTTTCCTTAAAGATACGCTCGGTCTTTCTCATCTGCGGTTTAAGCGCGGCTACAAAAATGTGATTAACAAATCCATAGAACTCTGCGAATCCGGCGTAGACAGTCAGCTCGCCATCGAAACCAGCGGTCACGCAGCATACAAAGAAAATTATTTTCTCGACGACGGCGCTTACCTCGCCACAAAAATTGTCATCAAAGCAGCGCTGCTGTTTCGTGAGGGGCGCGGCATCTCCAGTCTAATTTCCGAGATGAAAATGCCAGCAGAATCCATCGAAGTTCGTTTTCCGATTCTGGCAGAGGACTTTGCCTCCTACGGTGACCAAATTCTAAAAGATTTGGAAATACTGGCAGACTCCGGTCAAATCAAAGGCGCTTCGCTGGTAACACCAAACTACGAAGGGGTTCGCATCGACTTTGCCCAGCCGTCTTGCACTGGCTGGCTCCTTCTTCGCAAATCTCTGCACGATCCAATCATGCCACTGAATATCGAATCCGATGTGGAAGGTGGTACCGATGAAATCCGCAGAATGCTGAAGCCTCTGCTGGCAGGCTACGATAAACTGGATATCAGTAAGTTATAAAATTAGTCAATGCACGCTGTCGCAGTCTCATATTGCGGCAGCGGTTCTTTTCTCCGCAATTCCGCCCTTTGCGAAGTGCGGCAAAATCTGCGTTTCAATAATATGATTAATAAGAACGCTGCTCACATTCTGGTTGCTGTCGTCCATAGTTAGAATCAGATTTTTACCAATTGTATATCCGTTTTGCTGATAGATATTTAGTTTTTCTGCAGTCCTCTGACAGTACCCTAAATCCGAGAGCAATCCCAAATGCTCCCAAATTATTACATTCCCATCTGGAAGCAGAATTGTGAAATCCGGATAAATCACACTGCCTACGCCTTTCCGATAAACGAAAATCTCCTCATAGTGAAACGGAATCCCATAGGCATAAAGCGCATTGGCTATCAGCTGCTCTGATTTAGAGCGCACCAACTCTCCATAATCCGTTTCGTGTTTGTGGCTCAGCGAATTAAAAGGGGCTTTTTTATAGGGCTGATTTAGCCGGGCTTCAAGAGTCTTCTTCTCTCGTAACTTGATGATTTCACAATAAGTTTCCGGGAGTTGCCGTAAAATATCATTAATATCTACTGCTTTATAATATCTTCGCAATTTGCGTAAAAACCGTAAGTTCGATTCACATCTCTGAGAAATTTTCTTTGCTAGTTGTTTTTCAACTAACTGCAAAACAAAACCCTTATTGTCTGTAATGTTCTTTTGTACCTGCTTTTTATTCTCCCCTCGACCATCTTCTCGATTCCAATAATAGCTGGTAATAAACTTGCGTTTTCTCGCGGAGATATACCCCTTGGGTGCAGACTCTAATTTACTATTCCATTGTTTCAAAAGCTGCTCTTCTCTTCGAATTTCTTGCTCTATTAATTGAAAAAAATTTCCCATCCTTCTCCCCTTATTATTCTCAGTTTTTTCCATTTTTATTATAAAATAACATATTCCCTTGCGTTCTGTCAATATATTTTCCGTTTTTTGATATTATTAACAATAATTTCCTTAGCTCTCCAGATGGTGAATTGTTACGCACGCCACTTTTAAGTCGTTTCTTCTGTATTATAGCGTTGGTCTCTAATAAACTGCCACATTCCTGCATATTTTCTTTTAAACTTGCACGAAACACGAACTTAGACTACTTTAGGTCTCTTCTCTCCTGTGATTCTCCGCCATAACAACAATATCTTCTTTAAAAACATGGCAGGAGACTCCGATTTTCTGCCATCATCTCCATAAATGCCTATAAAACATGGCGTTTCTTTGGCGATAAACGCCATGCATTCGAAATCGAATTAAGAATATGGCACTTTCCAGGTAGTTAATGCCATATTCTCAAAATTCTATCAAGAATATGGCACGGCAGCGAAGGTGCAAAACCTTTGCAAAACAAAACCCCATGGTTTCCCATAGGGCAGTTCACGTTACTACTATTAATATTCTTTCGCTTCCTCTTCACCCTGCAGCATGCGCAGCGCACCGGCAGCGAGGGCTTCCATTTCACTTTCACCAGCCATGACGACAATTTCTCCGATATGTCCGCAGTAGTCCGCAATCATGCCAGTCAACTTAGAAGAGTGAGCAATTCCACCAGTTAAAATGATGAAGTCCACCTTTCCTTTCAACGTGCAGGACAGCCCTGCAATAGCTTTTCCGACTTGCAGCGCCATCGCTTCATAAACAAGTGCAGCGTAATCGTCACCGGCAGCAATTCTTCGCTCAACTTCCCTGCAATCCTTTGTTCCAAGGTAGGAATAAAGGCCTCCGCGGCCACTGATGAGCGCCTCTATATCTGCCTCCGTATGCTGCCCGTCAAAGCAAAGCTTTTTCATCAGCAGAAGCGGCACGCCTCCGGAACGCTCCGGCGCCATAGGTCCGTCATCATAGGAGGCGACATCGATTACCTTTCCGTCTTTCCAGGCATTCACTGTAATACCGCCTCCCATGTGGCAGACGATGAACTGCATTTTATGGTAATCACCGCCCAGTGATGTCGCATGTTTAATCGCCTGAGCCCTAGAGTTAAGCAGATGAGTGGCACCATACTTCTCCACCTCAGCGATACCTGTAATTTTCACAGTTTCCAAAAGATCGCATCCCATAGTCGAATCGTAAATATACGATGGGGTCTCCAGTGGCTCTGCAATAGCAAATGCAAGGAGTGCACCTAGACTAGAAGCGTGCTGCGGAATATCCGCACTTGCCATTCGCGCACAGAGTTTTTCGTTGACCTGATAGCCGCCGCCTGAAAGCTCATACACCATACCACCGCGACCAACTACTGCAGACAAATTCTTTAAATCATACCCTTCTCCCTGCAAAAACTCCAAAATCATATCCTTCCGATAATCCTTCTGCGCTGCCACGCAGGAAAAAGCATTAATTGCCTCATCATCATGGACAATGTTTTTTTCCAGCAATCTCTGCTGCTCTTCTCCCCTGTAAACAGCAATTTTCGTAGAAGTCGAGCCGGGATTAATTACCAAAATATCCTTTACTTCCATCCTTTATTCTCCTTCCTCCCGCAGCATTGCAATTTCTCTGCCATAGCCCGCAAGGTCAGGCTGCGGCGTTTCCAAAATACACGGTAGTCCCAGCAGTTTCGGGTGGTTAATCACACGCAAAATAGCGGCTTTGCCGATTTTTCCTTCCCCAATACAAGCATGTCGGTCCTTGCGTGCTCCTACTTCATTCTGACTGTCATTGATATGAAGCGCCTTTAGCTTACCCAGTCCGATGATCCGATCAAATTCCGCCAGCACTCCTTCCAAATCCGTAATGATATCATAGCCGCCGTCGCTAATATGACACGTATCCAAGCATACACCTATTTTCTCTTCACATTTTACACGGTCAATAATCGCTGCCAGCTCTTCAAAACGACCGCCGATTTCACTGCCCTTACCTGCCATAGTTTCCAGTAAAATTGTGGTAGACTGCTGCGGTGTAATAATATCGTTGAGCAGGTCAGCAATCATTTCGATTCCTTTTTCTGCGCCCTGACCAACGTGGCTGCCTGGATGAAAATTATAATAATTTCCCGGTAAATACTCCATTCTTTTCATATCCTCAGACATTACCATATGCGCAAACTCCCTGGTTTTCGCAGTCGCAGAACACGGATTCAGCGTATAAGGTGCATGTGCCACCAGCTTGCCGAAATTATATTCCTCCATGATAGCAAGCAGATTTTCTGCATCTTTCGGATCGATCTCCTTCGCTTTTCCACCTCTGGGATTTCTCGTAAAGAATGCAAATGTATTGGCGCCTATGCTGCAAGCGTCTTTTCCCATGGCTGCAAAACCCTTCGAACTAGAAAGGTGACAGCCGATATATTTTTCCTGATTCATCTTATTCATAAAGTCCATTATACTCGCCCCGGTTCTTCTTGTCAAAAGAATCGCCACAGTATAAAGTTATAAACTTGAAGGTTTGTCAAACATATGTTACACCGTCATGCAAAAAATTAAATAAAGTATCTTTAGGAGAAAGCCACTTTAA
>NZ_QWES01000073.1:0-598 GCF_009936115.1 Anaerotruncus sp. 80 | reverse complement strand
CCAAAATGGGCTCAGAAAGGGGGATTTGGGGTCAGTCACACATCCCCAGCGCAAAATGGGCTCAGAAAGGGGGATTTTGGGTCAGCCACGCGTCCAAAATGGGCTCAGAAAGGGGGATTTGGGGTCAGCCATGCGGCGCCAGCGTGAAGCGGGCTCAGAAATGGACGTTTTGGGGTCAGCGTGCAACGAAACGGGCGCAGAAAACATCATTTTGGGTGCGTTGTTTTGGGAGCTGCCCCAGCACAGAATGGGCTCAGAAAGCGGCTTTTTGGGGCCGGTGCAAAAAAAACAACAAAGAAAAAGGACCCAGAAAGCAGCATTTGGGGTCAGGTTCACATCCCCGGCGCACACCGAGCTAAGGAAGCGGGGTTTGGGGCCGGCGTGACCGCGCCGCGGGTACTTACTCCGCTCACTTGGATTTTTCCTGCCTCTTTTTTAAGGGGTTTTGTGCTCGTTTTGGGGTTTTTTTTGTTTGTTTGTTTCTAATTTTTAGTCATTTTTTAGCAATGCTCCTCTTTGGGCCGATTTGGGGCCATTTTATGTCGCTGCGGCGCTGCCTCAATGGAGAGCGGGGAGGGGGGGAGAAAAAAAAACAACA
>NZ_QWES01000072.1:0-627 GCF_009936115.1 Anaerotruncus sp. 80 | reverse complement strand
GGGGACGGTGTGAACGACTCCCCGGCGCTGAAGAAGGCGGACATTGGGGTGGCGATGGGCATCGCGGGCTCCGATGTGTCCAAACAGGCGGCCGATATGATCCTATTGGACGACAACTTCGCCTCCATCGTCACCGGCGTGGAGGAAGGTCGGCTGATCTTCGACAACCTGAAGAAGTCCATCGCGTACACTCTGACGAGCAACATCCCCGAGATCACCCCCTTCCTGCTCTTCATCATGGCCAACATCCCGCTGCCCCTCGGCACCATCACCATCCTCTGCATCGACCTGGGCACCGACATGGTCCCGGCCATCTCTCTGGCCTACGAAGCAGCCGAGAGTGACATCATGAAGCGGCAGCCGCGCAATCCCCGCTCCGACAAACTCGTTAACGAGCGCCTCATTAGCATGGCCTACGGACAGATCGGGATGATCCAGGCGCTGGGCGGCTTCTTCTCGTACTTCGTGATCCTGGCGGAGAACGGCTTCCTGCCCTCCTGCCTCGTGGGGATCCGCCTCAGCTGGGACGACCGCACCATCAACGACCTCGAGGACTCCTACGGGCAGCAGTGGACGTACGAGCAGCGCAAGGTGGTGGAGTTCACGTGCCACACCGCCTTCTTCGTC